>CAYQFN010000065.1:0-9151 GCA_964416685.1 uncultured Thermotogae bacterium
TCCGCCTTCACGACTGGAGGTGTGTTGACGTTGTCGACGTGAATCATGAATGAATCGCAGGCGCTCGCTCCACACACGTCGGTCACGGTCAGGCTGACGGAGATGTTCTCCCCTTCACAAGGACCAACAAGTGGAGCAGTGAAGCAGGGTGTGGCGGAGAAGGCATCGTCGAAGGTGCCGCTAGAGGCAGCCCAGTAGTAGGTGAGCGGGCCACATTCGGGATCGGTGGCCACCGCGTGCAGGATGCATGCAGTCGCTTCCTTCATCGAGAAGCCCGGACCGAGTTCGACGATCGGTGGCGCGTTCACGTTGCGCACGTGAATCGTTATGCTATCTTCCGTGCTCGCACCGCACTCATCGATGACCGTCAGCAAGAGGACGATGTCCTCACCTTCGCAGGCGCCGGTGAGCGGTGCGGTGTACACCGGATTGAGGAGCATGGGATCTGTCAGCTCACCCTTTCCGCAAGCGACACTCCAGTGGTACTTGAGCGCGTCCCCATCGGGATCGGACGCGGTTGCGCAGAGCTGGATCGTCGCGCCTTCATCGACAACGATGTCGTTGCCCGCACTGATGATCGGCGAATGGTTGACGTTGTTGATGTGTAGGACGAAGGAATCTCTACCCTGTGCACCGCAGTTATCGGTGGCGACAAGCGTGATGCAGACATCCGCTCCATCGCAGCAGTCGACCATCGGGGCCGTGTACACGGGATCGAGATTGGTCGGGTTGTCGAATGATCCAATTGGGGCGCTCCACTCTACGCTGACCACGCCGCAGTCCGCGTCGGTTGCGGTTCCGTGCAGTTGAATGGAAGTGCCCTCATCGACGCACTTCATCGCGGGGGCGCATCCGATCGGAGCGGGTGATACCGGCGGTGCCGGTTTAGGACACGCTGTGCACGGGACAGGGGGCACACATGGCGCGCAGCAATCGCCCTGCATGATCTTGCCCTGCCACAGGGTGTCGTCCGCGCCATCGGTATATAGGAGATTCAAGCCATCTCCACCGATGAGCTTGTCGCATCCAGGGCCACCGGAGAGGACGTCATCTCCAGCCTCTCCCTCGATGGAATCATTCCCCGCATCGCCACACAGGCGATCGTCGTCGTCCCCGCCAAAGATGACGTCATCGCCTGCTCCACCGCTGATGATATCGCACCCGTTCATCCCCTCGATGATATCGTTACCGTCTCCTCCAATGAGGATGTCGTTACCATCGAGACCGATGATGAAGTCATCGCCACCAAGACCGAAGATGAGATCGTTGCCGGCGGTTCCGTACAATCTGTCGCTCCCATCGGTTCCATAGATGACGTTCGTTATTCCCATTCCCGCATACTCGGACGGGACTGCGCTTTTCGCCGGCTCAACCGTGGTCGCCGCAGTGAGTGCGGCCAAGAGATCCTGCGCTTGACTGACGTGGTAGTAGTTGCCCCCCGTGGCCTGTGCCATTCCAGTCAGTGATTCACGAACTGCCGGATCGACGTCGAGGCCGATGATGTGCAGCACTATCGGTGGATCCATCGTCGCGAGCATCTGCGCCACGACGAGCGGATCGCCTCCACATGTCTCTTCGCCGTCGCTCAGCAAGATTATCGTGTGGTCGCCGGGAGCAGATGACAGCGAGGTAGAAGCCTGCACCAAGACATCGGCAAGCGGCGTCAATCCCTTCGCCTGCACCCCGTTTACCGCCGAGATCATGGCGTCACGCGTCGCATCATCGAACGGGCGTATCGGGAAGAGAAGCTGAATGTCCTTGCAGCTTGCATCCCTGTCTTCCTTCTGAACCCGGTGTCCAAACAGGTACAGCCCGACGTTCGTCCCATCGGGAAGGGTCTGCCACAGATCGATGAGCGCCGCCTTGGCGGCATCGAGCCGTGATCCATTATCGAGCGGCTTGTTCATACTGTTTGACGCGTCGAGAATGAAGACGATGCTCTGCGGAGCCCCGAGCGCGATCACGGAAAAGACAAGCGCCACGAGCAGTACTAGAGCAGTTAGAAGCCATTTCTTGCCATGCATTGTTACCTCCTTAAGGTCTTGCCATATACACGGCGTCCATCATACCACTATTTGGGGGGCGATTTCCGTGACTAAGATCACAATTGGCGGGTATAGGGGTGTCGGTTGTCTCGATCTAGCGGCAGTTTCGTTCTGATTCCAAGCAGCCCAACAACTCACGCCGCTTCTGGGTGGCGATCAGCGCACGCACGTTTCCACCCTTGGCTACGCCGCAGCCGAGGACATCACCCCGGTAGGAGATTGCGACGTAGCCATCGTCGATCGCATAGGCGACGGGCTGTCCGAGGAGGAGTAGCTTGAGGATAGCCACATCCTCCACTTCCATCCGCGCGGCAGTGATGCGTCTGCCCAACAGGCAGAGGAAGACAGTCGTCGGCTTAAAGCCGTGCGGCATTCGGCGCAGTATGCGGACGCCCGCTGGACGGCTCGACTCTATCCCCGTTGGAGTTGGCGCACTAGTCGCCCAGATCTCGCCTCCTCCCCGTTCGATAAAGCTGAGCTGCTCCAGTTGGTTCAGCGAAACGCCGAAACGTGAGGAGAAGAAGGAGGTGACCTCTTCATGCAGGCTTTCGTAATCGGGCAATGAACCCTCCTCCGCTATCGATGTGATGGGGATATATGCGCACACAGCGGGCGACTTCGGGTGCGTATTCCTCGTTGTTCCATGATCTGACTCCAGCCTCTGCCTCGAACGGAAGCGTGATCGGTTCGAGGACTGCGTCCCGCTCGGAGAGGAGGTGAGAGACCGTCCCCTCGTTCTCCTCGGGGGCGAAGGTGCACGTCGAGTAGACGAGGGTGCCCCCGGGCTTGAGCAGATCGTAGGCGCGCAGGATCAGGCGCCGCTGCAACCGGGATAGGCGGGCGATTGCCGAGCCCGTTGCGCCATCGCTCAGGGTCGATTCCTTGCGCAGTGTACCCTCGGCCGAGCAGGGGGCATCCAGAAGGACGCGATCGAAGCGAGTGTGCATGGGGAACGACTCGCCGCGATAAGACGTCACGGTGGCGTTGAGCACGCCTAGGCGATTGATGTTTGCCATCAGCGATGGCTGTCTCTTCCCGACCGGCTCGTTGGCGATGAGCGCTCCGCGGTTTCGCATGCGGGAGGCGATGTGCGTGCACTTTCCCCCCGGAGCGGCCGCCATATCGAGGATCGTCTCGTCCGGCTGTGGATCGAGCGCGTAGACGGGGAGCGTCTGCACGGCCTCCTGGATGTAGAACATCCCCAGCCAGTGCTCGACCGTCTTGCTGACGCGCGGCGTATCAACAAGGAAGAGATCATCTGCCCAATCAATGGGAGACAGAGAGAAGCCCTTGCTCGTCAGGCGCTCGTAGACTTTCTCAGAAGTGGTGCGCAGCGTGTTGATTCTGATCGTAAGGGGAAGGGGGCGCACACAGGCTGCGATGAATTCACCCCAATCTGGGATGATGGCGCGGTAGCGGTCGAGGCGATTTGCTCTGGTCATCTATTGACTTTTGTGATCATCACAGCTCCGATAATCGCGTGGTAGGGAACGATCCCTCGATGTCCGGTGCCGTTACTGCCTTACCTACTGTACCCTGCGCGATTGCGAGCCTTCCCTGTTGCATTTTACTTTCCGATTGCCAGTCTTTCCGCCAACCAATGGGGCAGCCCAACGCGATCGATCGCGCGCGCTACCGATCCGACGTCGTAGGGGACGCGTTCGAAGCTTACTCTTCCGCCATCATGGTCGAGGTCGACCACAGCGTACGCAGCGCGGGGATCACCGTCACGCGGCTGCCCTACACTCCCTGGATTGATCAGGTACTTGGCTCCAGGAGAGATCTCAAGCTGCACGTGCGGATCGATCGATTTGACGCTACCAGCAAGGCTCACATAGCCGCCCTGGACGTGCGAGTGCCCGAAGAAGCAAACCTGGCGCGTGAGAGAAGAAAAGCTCTCCCCGGCGACAAACGTGTCGCGCACGTACTCCCACAGCGGACCGCGCAGGCTGCCATGCACGATGACAAATCTCTCCTCCTTGTGAATCTGCTCCAACCCGGCGAGATACGTCGTCTCATTGGAGGATATGATGGCACGTGTCCAATCGATCGTGGCTCGCGCCTCTTCAGTAAAGGCTTCGATTGGGAAGACTCCTGCCGCGGCAGCATCGTGGTTTCCCTGTACACTGACGACGTCCATCTCTCGCAGACGGGCGATCACTTCGATCGGCCAGGGTGCGTAATCAACGAGATCGCCGCAGCAGATGATGCGTTCAACGCCCCGTTTGGAAAGTTCACCCAAGACTGCTTCCAGCGCGGGAAGGTTTGCGTGGACATCGGATATTATGCCGATACGGGTCATCGTGCGATGCGGGCTGCAACGGAGGAGATGGCACGTGCTGAGAGCTCGGAGCACCGCTTCTCGATATCTTTCGCCGCCGTCTCGATCTTCTTGATCTCTGCTTCGTCGTGCATGTAGGCAAGGTTGATCCGCACATTGAGGATGGCCGACTTCACCGCCGCTTCAGCGAGGTGCGCAGCCACACCAGCGTCGCTTACGCTCTGCTTCGATCCGATGGGAGCAAGCACGCAGATGTGCTCCAGTAGCTCTACCCCCTTCTCTGCCACGCGCTGCGGGACCGCGATCGCCGCGCGAAGTGCTGAGGTGATCGTCGCTGGTCGGCGTTCGTCTGCGCGATCGAGATGATAGGCATCCATCACGGCGGAGAACGCGACCTCATCCGCGTCGGCCAGATCAAGGAAGTTCCCCTCGAGTGCGGTGAAGTCCACAAGGAGGTTCGCTAGGTCGTCGCATGGCGCTTTGTTCATCGTCAGACGGCAGACCATGCACCCCAGATCAGCGGCGATCGCCCCGGAAAGGGCAGCTACACTTCCGCCGCCTGGGGTCGCGTTGGCAGAGGCTAATTCCTGCAAGAAACCGTGGATCGAACGCATCCGCATATCGGCCATGGATCACTCTCCTCCGCGCCACTCTCCTCATGCAAGCGCGCTCTCCTCCTTCTCATTGAACAGCCGTGATCTACATGATTACAGGTCGTTTGAACGAAAAAGAGAAGAGGGACAAGCTGTCTTAGTTGTCCCTTTAGCATGTACGGTTCCTATTCCTTCTTGTCTTCCATGAGCTTAGTCATATAGGCGACCGCTTCACCGACAGTGAGGATCTTCTCCGCGTCTTCGTCTGATATCTCCACGCCGAACTCGTCTTCGAACGCCATGATCAGCTCGACCGTGTCAAGAGAGTCTGCGCCGAGATCCTCGACAAAAGACGCCTCATCGGTCACCTCTTCCGGATCGACCATCAACTGATCAGCGATGATCGCACGTACCTTGCTCGCTATATCATCCATCGTATACAAACCTCCTTCAAGTCTGTGTTTGACTAGGGAAAGATACCCCCGTTCACGCCAATAACTTGCCCAGTTATATAGGAAGCCCGGGGAGAAAGCAAGAAAGCAACCACCTGCGCCACCTCGCTCACCGTTCCTTCCCTCCGCAAGGGGATGCGCGATAGGTAGTCTCTGCGCACGTTATCGCTTAAGGAGTCAGTCATTTCCGTCTTGATAAATCCAGGGGAGACGACGTTCACCCTGATCCCGCGCGATCCCACTTCCTTCGCCACGCTGCGCGATAGGCCGATCAGCCCCGCCTTGCTCGCCGCGTAGTTCGCCTGGCCGGGATTACCTGTATCTCCGACGACCGAGCCGATACTCACGATGGCCCCGCTCTTGGCCCGCATCATCGGGCGGAGGCAGGCGCGGATGCAGTTGTACGCGCCCTCGAGGTTCACGCCGATGACATCCCGCCAGCTCGACAGATCCATCCGCATCGCCAGCTGATCTCTTGTTATGCCGGCGTTGTTGACGAGGAAATCGATGCGCTCGAACTCCTCGTGTACCTGCTGAACCGCTGTACGCACCTGCTCACCATTGGAAACGTCGACCGCGTAGAAGCGGCAACGGTCCATCTCTTGTTGCAATACCTCTCCCGCGCCGCGATTGCGCGCGAAGACGGCAACGGAACAGCCCTCGCTGTGCAAAAGGTCGACGATTGCTCTGCCGATTCCGCGTGTGCCGCCAGTGACGATTGCTACTTGCCCATCAAACTGCGCCATCCATTGCCTCCTCGAACGTGATGAACTCGATCTTGCCCGTGATCCGCCTTCCCAGATTCGTCAACACCTTTCCCGGGCCAACCTCGATCGCTCGCTGTATGTTCATGCCCACGAGCGACTCGATCGTATCTACCCACTGTACACACGCCGTGATCTGTGTCAATAGCAGCGGCTTGATGGCCGCTGGATCTTGCTCCATCCGTGCACTCACGCTGGAGACGAACGCAATCCTCGGAGGGTGGAACACCTGCTCCTCGATGAGGGGTGCCAGATCCGCTTGCGCTTGTGTGAGGAGCGGGGAGTGGAAGGGGCCGGAGACGTTTAGCCTGATCGCGCGTCCGCCCAGTCCTTCGCACGCGGCCATCGCGCGCTCCAACGCGGCCTCGTCTCCGGATATGACGATCTGTGTTGGGCTATTGATGTTAGCCACGTTCACTCCCTCGCCGATGCGCTCGCAGACCGCGCGCACTTCTTCTGGAGGTAGCTTCAAGATCGCCGCCATCCCTCCTCCTCTCACTCGCCCCATCAGCTGGCCACGCGCTATCACCGTCTGTAGCGCGGACTCCGGCGTGAGAACGCTGGCGGAGACGAGGGCCGCGTATTCGCCCAGGCTGTGGCCGGCGACAGCCGAGGGGATGATGCCGCGCGCGCGCAGGGCGTCTTCCTTGCTCGTGCTGTCGATGAAGATCGCGGGCTGGGCGAACTGCGTCTGCGACAGGTTATCGATCTGTCCGTTCCGCAGCCACTGTCTGATCGGTATCCCTGACTGCGCTGCGAGAGCAAGCAGGTCTTCCCTGCGTTTCCCACCCGGAGGCAGGCGATCGGGAACTGTCCCTTGCCCGGGAAAGAGAAACGCGATTTTTCCCTTCATGATCAGATACGGACCACTACCGCTCCGTACGTCACTCCCGCGCCGAAGGCGGTCATGACAACGATATCGCCGCTCTTGATCCTCCCGTCTTTGCGCGCCTCGTCGAACGCGAGGGGGATCGATGCGGTGGATGTGTTCGCGACACGGTCGAGATTGGTGATGATCCGCTCCTTGCTGACGCCCAGACGCATGCCCAGAGAGTCGATGATTCTGATGTTCGCCTGATGCGGGATGATCCAATCCACATCCTTCAGATCGAGTGATGCTGCGGCAAGGGCAGCGCGAGCGGCTTTCTCCATCATTGGAACGGCGCTGCGGAAGACGCCCGCTCCCTCCATCTTCACGAAGTGGCCACGATTTTCCAGAGTGGATTCATCAGCTGGAGTGCGCGTCCCTCCGGCCGGCATGTGCAGGAGGAGGGCCTTGTCGTTGTCGCCGAAGATGGCGCTTCCTAAGACACCCTCATCGGCCTCTCCTGCTTCCAGGAGAACTGCGCCGGCTCCATCACCGAACAGGACGCACGTCTTGCGATCCTTCCAGTCTATCACGCGTGACAGTGCCTCGCTGCCAACAAGCAGGATACGCTTGTACAAGCCCGCACGGATCAGGCCATCGGCAATCGCCATCCCGTAAACGAAGCCAGAACAGCCCGCCTTCAGGTCGAAGAACGGCGTTTGATCGAGGCCAAGACCGGAGGCGATGAACGGAGAAGAGCCGGGGCAGATCATGTCTGGAAAGTTCGTCGCAACGACGAACAGGCCGATCGTTTCAAGTGGTGCCCGTGCCTCCTCACATGCGAGCTTTGCGGCGGCGATTCCCATCTTCGCCGGGTCCTCGCCCGGCTCCAGGAGACGCCGCGAACTGATTCCTGTACGGCGAACGATCCATTCATCCGACGTATCGACCATCTGCTCCAAATCTAGATTTGATACACACTTATCAGGCAAGTAGCTGCCGCTGCCGATGATCTTAGCGCCCATGTTCACTCCACCCTGAGATTCCCTTGGCCATCGTCTCGGTCAGGTTGGCGGTGGCCGCACGATGTGCGACATCGATCGCCGATTCTATCGCCATCGCATCCGAGCGACCATGAGCGATGACGACAGACCCATTAATGCCGAGGAGCGGCGCACCGCCCAATTGGTTATAGGAAAGCTTCTTGCGAAGGGAAGCGAAGACTGGTTTTAGCATCAGACCTCCTAATTTGCCTCGTAAATTCCTGTTAACACCGTTTCTAATTATGTTTGACATTGCTGAGATTCCCCCCTCGAGGGTCTTTAGAAACACGTTTCCAATGAAACCGTCACACACGACAATATCGACCGGGCGTTCTGTGAGAAGGTGGTGCCCTTCAACGTTTCCGGCAAATGGGAGCGGTGCATCGGCAAGAAGGTCGTACACACGGTGGATGAGCTTGTTCCCCTTCTCTCGCTCTGTACCGATGTTCAATAAACCGATCGTTGGCCGAGCAATTCCCAGCACGTCGCGCGCATACGTCGCCCCCATCAGGGCAAAGTGCAGGAGATGCTCAGGGGCGCAGTCGACGTTTGCTCCCACATCGATCACCACGATCTCGCGCCCGGATACCGTGGGTATCGTTATGGCGATCCCCGGTCGCGGAATCCCCTCAATTCGACCAACAATGAAGGTCGCACCCGCGACCACAGCGCCCGTATTCCCTGCGGAGACATAAGCGTCCACAGCCCGCTCCTTCAGCGCAACCAAGCCATTGATCAGCGAAGAATCCTTCTTCTTGCGGACCGCCTGCACGGGCGGCTCTGTCATCGTGATCACCTGAGAGGAAGGAAGGATGGAGAATCTGCCGTCTTCACGTTCATGCAGCTTGGAAAGAGCCTCTCTTATCGCTCTTGGATCACCAGAAAAGAGGATATCGACGCCAAGCCTGTGCCCAGCAGCAACCCCCCCCTTCACCAGTTCATGAGACGGGAGGTCACCGCCCATGACATCCAATAAGATCCGCATAATTGGGCATCTCCGACATAATAAGGCTTAGTTTTGAGTGGTGCCGAGAGCGGGACTTGAACCCGCACGGACGTTTGTGTCCACATGGCCCTCAACCATGCGCGTCTGCCAATTCCGCCACCTCGGCAACAATGCTCATCTTAGCAGGCAGAGGAGAGACTGTCAACATGCCTCAGAACA
>CAYQFN010000066.1:0-8990 GCA_964416685.1 uncultured Thermotogae bacterium
TTCAACCAAGAGGAACTCGTTGGCGTGAAGTGTAGTTTGAACCGAGGATGCTTCTCCAGCCATTTCGCATCTTCCCCTCCATAGCTATGTCTCCCGAATGATTATAAGAAATACGACACATACAAGACAAACTTTGTGCCATGTGTACTGATGGCTAGCCACTTGCTCGCAATCGCCGCTTCCATGGCCCTGTCGCAAATTCAAGAAACACGATACACCCAGTCGATACATTCCCGCTTATGAAGGAATACATAAGTCTAGATTTCCTCTGTCAAATGTTAGTTCCTGACCTTCTCGCGATTGGATCCATGTAATAACAAAGGATTGGCTCTTCCGCGCAACATGCTCCAACTGCTGAAGAAGGGTAGTAAGCTTATCAGGTGACCTCACCTCTAGTGAATAGATCCCTGAGGAAAGTTTAGCTACTGGTATCAAATTAAACTCAGACAATACGCTTTCCCTCTCAGAGCCGAGAGCTCTGTCCGAGCGATTTGGCATCGCAAATACCTGATAGGTTGAAAAACTGTCTGGACAGCCAAGGTCGAAGATATCCTACGAAAGGTGTCGAAATGCAAAGCCATATTGCAGACAGTACACTAGCTGTTGTTGAATGTGTCAGTGCGTCCGTTGTATCCAATCACGGTTCGTGCCAGCGTGCCCGGGTAGCTACCAGCAGGAGAAAGAGTGCAGCGTATGCTCCCAGGACGGCCCAGCTCAAGGCCAGGCTTCCAGCCTTGACCCGCACAGCGCCAACGTAGATCCGGACCAACTGGGCTGCGTGGGTGGTGGGCACGAGTAAGGCAAGCCACTGCACACTCTTTGGTACTAGGCTTAAAGGGTAGTAGACCGGAGGTATCAACGTGAGGAGCAGGCCCAGGAGGTTGGACACGGCGGAAATATGCATAGGATTGCGCACGTAAGTAGCTACTGTAAACCCCAGCATGCTACCGATGAGCCACGTCACGAAGAGGACCGCAAGGATTGGCGGAAGCTTCCCCACGGGGAGTCCCGTTAGCACTAGCAGGGCTAAGACCAATACGATTAGGGGTAAGACATAGAGAAGGCGGGAGATAGCGGTTCCTAGAGCGTAGGGCACCGGCCCTATAGGGCTTGCAACGAACATCTCCTGCATCCGGCGGTATCGGAGCCCCACGATCAGCTGCGGCAATGACACGATGCCCGCGTTAACCGCAAAGACCACCAACGCCCCCAGGAGGGCTTGGCGGCCCAACTCGGGTCCTCCCATTAGGGTGAAGATTAGGAAATAGCTGGCGGGAATGATTGACAGGGTAAAGTGCCACAAAGGGTGCCTGAGAGTGGGCAGCGCAAGCATGATTGCAATGGGAAAGGCTTGGCGAAGGACTCTCATGCTCCAGCCTCCGAGACCAGGTAGATGAAGGCGTCCTCGAGGGTCACAGGCTGTATGGCTACCCTTACTCCCGCCTTTAGGCTATGCTCCACCAACAGTTGGATTGCTCCTTCGTCTTTGGGATAGATGATAGTCTTACCCCCGTAGGCCTCGACCCGGCCCAGCTCCTCACAGCCGGGGGGTAGTGGTCCCTCCAGCACCAGCTTGTGATCCCCAGACACAAGCACCTGCTCCTTTAGTTCCCGTGGTGTACCCACAGCCAGCACCCGGCCTTGGTATAGCACAGCGATCATGTCCGAGATCGCCTCGGCCTCGTCCATAGCATGTGTGGTCAGGAAGATGCTCGACTCGCCCTTTAGCTCGTATAGGACCTGCCAGAGAGCCCGCCGGCTCAAGGGGTCCAGACCTGCTGAGGGCTCATCTAGGAAGATCAGAGACGCGCGGGTTGCTATGACCATAGCGACCAACACGCGCTTGCGCATCCCGCCGGAGAGCTGCGCTGTCGGGGTGTTCCGGTGATCCCAGAGTTGCGCAGCCTCCAGAGCCCAACGTGCCCGCTTTCTAGCCTCTAGCACAGAAAGGCCCCGCGCAAACAGGTAGTAAAAGACATGATCCCAGGCAGTGAGCTCCGGGTCGGGCATGGCCTCCTGAGGGACGCAAGCGATTCGTTTCCGGATACATTTTCTCTTCGTACGGAGGTTGAATCCCAGGATCCAAACATCTCCCTTGTCCGGTTCCAGTTGGGTTGAGAAAATTCTCAGTGTTGTGGTCTTACCAGCCCCGTTAGGTCCTAGCAAACAGAAGATCTCCCCTTCCTTCACTGAGAGGGCAATACCTTTTAGGGCCTGGATGCCATTCCTGTATGTCTTGCTTAATCCCGCTGCACTCACCACATACTCGGGCACGTTTCCAATTTCACAGCTCACCCCCATGCACCTCCAGAATAGCCCGGTCACATATTGCCCAACCACACGCTTAACAGCAACTGCAACTGGAGTGAAGTGAGAGGTGAGCTGCAACCAGATTCTCTGTCCACGGCCATTCCTTAACCAGCTACTTGAAGCTGAGCGTGGGAGCATCACTGGGCCGGTTGCCGACAGAAATGGAGAGGGCATGCATCTCAGATCAATCCTTTCTCCGGTGTTGCTAACGTTCGCTACGCTTGCTACAATGCGAGGCTGGTACTAACTTTCTTCTTTGAGGAGGGCGTGTGTTATCGCAATCGCAAGATAAGATTGGATCACGTCAGATGCACCTCTTTGTCCCTCTGTTGCTTATTCTAGCACTGACGGCACTCTTCGCTGTACAAAAGGCGTTCTTTCCCCCGCCAATGAGCGCATTTCAAGATCGTCGTGAGATGATGGATACGTGGGTGACGATCACCGTCTACGATCGCGACGGGAAGCTCGCCGAGGCGGCGATCGATGCCGCGTTTTCCCGCATGGCACAGGTCGAGCACGAGGCGTCGATCTTCGATCCCCAGGCCGAGGCGTATCGCCTCAATAAGAACGGCCGGTTGGGTGATCCATCTGACGATTTGTGGGCCCTCATCAGCGCAGCAGTTGCCGATTACTCCATCACCGATGGGACCTTCGATATCACGGTGGAGCCGCTGCTCGATCTGTGGCGCTACAGAGAAGGAGCGGCGGTACAGTTCTGGGAGCTGAGTCCGGACACTCAGCAGCAAGAGATCGCGCAGGTGATGACCCTCCTCGGTGCTGATCGTATCCAAATGACCTCGTCTCCCGAAAGGGCGATCGTCCTCGCACCGGGGATGAAGATCACCCTCGGGGGGATCGCCAAGGGCTACGCGGTCGACCGAGGGCTGGAAGTCCTCCGTCAACAGGGGATCGAGCATGCCCTGATCGACGCAGGCGGGGACATCGGCGCCTACGGCGGAAAGCCAGACGGTGAGAAATGGGAGCTGGCGCTGCGCGACCCTGAGGATGAGGATTCGTCCTTGGTCACGTTCGCCATCTCTGATGGCGCGATTGCCACGTCCGGTAACTACGAGCGCTTCTTTGACCCGGAAGCGAAGGTGGGGCACATCATGGACCCGCGCAGCGGCTACTCGTCGCACGCATCGTCGAGCGCGAGTGTGTACGCTCCCACCTGCACGCAGGCTGACGCTCTCGCGACGGCGGTCTTCGTCCTCGGGCCGGTGGATGGGATAAATTTAGTAAACTCGCTCGACGGCGTCGAAGCGCTAATCGTTGGCTACGATGATCCGCAGAGGATATTTAAGTCGTCAGGAATTGATAAATATATCGATCAGGAGAAGGGTGGGCAATGAACACACACGTACTAGAGGTGTTGGGCCTGAAACGCTCGGCTGGAGTGCACCCGCCGTCGAACAAGTTGGGGGCTGCTGCGGCAATTGAACGCGCCTCGCTCCCGCGGACGGTGACACTGCCGCTGCAGCAGCACATCGGTGCTCCGGCGAGGGTGCTGGTGAAGACAGGGGATGAGGTGAAGGTGGGACAGGTGATCGCCGAGGCGGGCGGATTCGTCTCCGCTCCGATCCACGCCACCATCTCGGGAAAGGTGAAGCAGCTCCCGACAGTGGCCAGCTCAGTGACAGGGAGAGCGGTGCCCGGGGTGGTCATCGAGTCGGACGGGGAGGACGAATGGATCGAGCTTTCGCCGGCCGATCCGGAGAAGCTTTCTCCGTCGCAGATCATCGCGCGCATCAAAGAGGCGGGAATCGTGGGGATGGGAGGGGCGACCTTCCCCACCCACGTGAAGCTCTCTCCCCCGCCGGAGAAGCCGATCAAGACGGTGATCGTCAACGGTGCGGAGTGTGAGCCGTATATCACCGCCGACGATCGCCTGATGGTTGAGGAGACTAAGAGGATCCTGAGCGGCTTGGCCATCGTGATGAAGGCCCTGTCGGTGAAGTGCGCGTATATCGCCATCGAGGACAATAAACCAGTCGCGATCAAGAATATGCGTGCGGGCGTCTCTCAGGGGAAGTTTCCTGGTGATGTGAGTGTACGAGTAGTCCCGCGCCGCTACCCGATGGGCGCGGAGAAGACGCTGATCAAGACCATCCTTGGGGCGGAGGTCCCGGAGGGAGGCCTTCCGATGGACGTGGGCGCGTTGGTGCACAACGTCGCCACCCTGGCCGCGATCCACGATGCCGTCGTCCTGGGAAAGCCGCTCGTGGAGCGGGTGGTCTCTGTCACCGGCTTAGTGAAGACACCCAAGAACTTCCTGGCTCGCTTCGGCACCCCTGCCTCCGAGCTGATCGAGCTGTGCGGCGGTACTGATGAGAGCGCCGATGAACTGATCTTCGGCGGTCCGATGATGGGGATCGCGCAGCCATCGTTTGATACAGCGATCATCAAGGGGACAAACTGTATTCTCCTAAAGAAGAGCGACATTCGCGAGGAGTACAATTGCATCCGCTGCGGACGATGCGTTGAGACATGCCCGATGGGATTGATGCCGCTGCAGTTCGTCAACCTTGTCAAGCACGAGGACTACGAGCACCTGTCGGACTACCACATCAACAACTGCGTTGAGTGCGGGTCGTGCGCCTACGGCTGTCCGGCGAATATCCCGCTCGTTGCCTATATCAAGGTCGGCAAGCTCGAACTGCGCAAGCTGGGGGTGAAGTGATGGACAAGACACTCGTACTTTCATCGTCGCCGCATCTGCGGGGGCGCAATTCGATTAAACGCGACATGTACCTCGTGATCCTCGCCCTGTTGTTCCCGACGGCAGGCGCGGTCTACTTCTTTGGCCTATACGTCCTGTTGATGCTTGCTGCCTCCATAATATCGGCCATTCTCACCGAGTACGTGGCGAAGATGATGCGACGACGCCCGTTCAGGTTTGATGGGAGCTCGATCGTTACCGCCATCCTGTTTGTACTGGTGATGCCGCCGCGGACCCCGCTGTGGATTGTGGTAGTGGGCTCAGTGTTCAGTATCGCCGTCGCCAAGGAGATGTTCGGCGGATTGGGACAGAACATATTTAACCCTGCCCTCGCCGCGCGGGCGTTTGTCACCGTCTCCTTCGCCGGTGCACTTAGCCGCTGGATCGCGCCGGTGCATTCGCTGCTCGCCGATGGTGTGGCTACAGCGACACCGTTGAGTGAGAGCTTTTCCTACACGCTGAGCAAACCCGAGATGTACAAGGCCCTCTTCTTGGGAAACGTCGGAGGAAGCGTGGGCGAGACATCGGCGCTGCTCATCCTAATCGGTGGGCTACTTCTCATTGCTTTTCGTGTGATCAAGTGGCAGGTGCCGTTCTTCTACATCGGTACAGTCGCCCTGCTGAGCTGGGTCCTGGGCCGGGATCCGCTCTTCCAGATTCTTTCTGGTGGCCTCTTCTTGGGGGCATTCTTCATGGCTACCGATTATGTAACGACACCGATAACAACTAAGGGAAAGATCATCTTCGCCATCGGAGCGGGGGCGTTGGTGGTGCTGATCCGCTTCTACGGGACGATGCCCGAGGGGGTCTGCTACTCGATCCTGTTGATGAACGCGTTCACCCCTCTGATCGATCGCCATGTGCGGCCGAAGGTGTTCGGACTGGTGAACAAGAGGAAGGAGGCGGCATGAGCAAGAAGAGAGAGTTCTGGCCGGTCATCTTTCTGACGCTGGTCGTCGTTATCTCCATAGTCTCCCTCACCGTAGTCAACGCGATCACCAAGGACAAGATCGTCCAGGCAAAGCGGGAAGCAGTGGCAGAAATGCTCGCGACTCTGTTCCCGAATATGGAGTCGTTCACCTATGACGAGGATAGCGGCATGTATAGCGTCCTTGCAGGCGGCGAGCCGATCGGACATGCGTTTATGGCGCAGGGGCGCGGCTATGGAGGCAGGATCGACATTCTTATCGGATTGAAACCCGACAACAAGTCGCTGCAGGGGATAAAGATCATCACACAACAGGAGACCCCAGGGCTGGGAGCGAAGATCATCAATGCCTCCTTCCTGGACCAGTTCAGGGGAATCTCAGTGAATGAGGTCGACCTCTCACGCAACGGCGGCAAGATCGATGCGATCACCGGGGCGACGATTAGCTCGACTGCCGTCGTGGAAGGAGTGAAGAAGGCGATCATGAAAGAGCTTGGTAGTCAAGTGAAAGGGGGCAACTCATGAGATCTTTTGCGAAGAATTTCACTAAGGGAATTGTGCGCTCGAACCCGACGTTCGTCCTCATGCTTGGGCTGTGTCCGACGCTCGCCGTCAGTACATCCCTGGACAACGCGGTCGGGATGACGGCGGCGTTCATCTTGGTACTCGTTGCGTCGAACATTGTTATCTCCCTTGTTCACAACTACGTTCCGGACAAGGTGAGAATCCCCGTGTTCATCGTAATCATCGCGACATTGGTGAGTATCGTTGACTTGATGATGCAGGGATTCGTCCCCGCGTTGAGTAAGTCGCTCGGGATCTACATCCCGTTGATCGTGGTCAATTGCATCATCCTCGGTCGCGCCGAGGCGTTTGCCAGCAAGAACGGCGTTCTTGACTCGATTGCCGATGCGCTCGGGATCGGAACTGGATTTGGCTTGGCGATCCTGCTCATATCGTTCATCAGGCAGCTACTGGGGACGGGGAAACTCGATCTGTTCGGGCATCATTTGTTCACCATCCCCGGCCTCAGCGAGAATCCAGTGTCGATCTTGATGCTCCCGATGGGGGCGTTTCTTGTCATCGGTACGCTCCTCGCTCTCTTTAAGTGGATGGGGGTGACTAAGGGTGACTAATCTGTTCAGTATCTTTTTGAGTATGGCGCTTGTAAACAACATGATTCTCGCCAAGTTCCTCGGGCTGTGCCCGTTCTTCGGCGTCTCCAAGAAGACGAAGAGCGCGGTCAGCATGGGGTTGGCGGTGTTACTGGTAATGCTTGTTGCCACTGCGGTAACGTGGCCGATCTACCACTACATTCTGGTTCCATTTGGGGTAGAGGTGATGAAGACGGTGATCTTCATTCTCGTCATTGCCTCCCTCGTACAGATCATCGAGATGGCAATCAAGCGCACGAACCTCACCCTGTACAACGCACTGGGGATCTACCTGCCTCTTATCACCACCAACTGCGCCGTTCTGGGGATCACGTTTATCAACGTGGACCAGGCATACAGCTTTTGGGAATCCATCTTCGCTGCAGCCGGGGCTGGTTCAGGATTCCTGCTCGTACTGCTAATCATGTCTGGCATCCGCGAGCGGTTGGAGTTTTCCGATACACCGATCGCGTTCAAGGGAACGCCGATCGCGTTCATCACAGCTATGATCCTCGGCCTCTCCTTTCTTGCGTTCAAGGGGATGGTATAGGTGAATCCCACGATCACTGTTGCGGTACTCTCCTCGATCGGCTTCTTCTGCGGGTTGATGATCTATGTGGCGAGCAAGGTCCTCCCCAAGGAGGATGAATCGCTGGCCGAAGCCGCGCGGATCAAGGGGTTCCTGCCTGGAGCCGACTGTGGCGCCTGCGGCTACCCAGGGTGCTTTGCCTACGCTCAGGCAGTTGCAGACAATAAGCAGGTCTTTGTCAAGACCCCGTGTCCTACCCTCGCTCAGGATGACGAAGGGATGAAGAGGTTGGAGGACTACCTCGGATTGAAGGCAGAGCCAGCCGTCGGCAACAAGGCTGTCGTGCATTGCACCGGCGGCTCGCAGCCAATCGCAGACTACACTGGCGTGCAGACGTGCGCTGCCGCAGTGCAGGTAGCATCAGGCTTCAACGAGTGTCCGTACTCCTGCCTCGGTCTAGGCGATTGCGTCCGCGTCTGCCCCACCGGAGCGATGTCCATCGATCAAGAGAAACATGTGGCCGTTGTCGATTGGAAAACGTGTATCGGTTGCGGACTCTGCGTGCCTGCCTGCCCGCAGGGCCTGACCGAACTCATTCCGGCAAACACGCCCCAGTACCTGGCCTGTAACTACCAGGCCAAACGCGATATCCCAACCCGCAAGCGCTGCCCGGACGGGTGCATCCACTGCCATATCTGCGAGAAGGTCTCAGAAGAGGGAGCGGTCACGTGGGACGAGAAGAAAGATCTTCCTATCTTTCATGTCACTCAAATCGATACGGCAATCGAGAAGTGTCCGCGCCACGTGATCAGAAAGACCGCGGCGTATGAAGAAAAAGAACTAAAGGCTGTGGGAAGCACACAGGAAACCGCCCAGAGGGACAGCACACAATAGACCCTAAAAGCCCTTAGGGTAAGCGAGAACAAAACACAGGTTCCTAGCGAATGGGTGCATGGATTGAGGTGAGGCATCCCACGCACGCACTCGTAGAGGTTAGGGATAAAGTTCTTTGCAGTGCGGAATCATGGACCGATCACTTTCGTTTTTCTTGAGCCCTTCCACGGGGCCGTTGTTGATAGGTATGTACATAGATGGCTCCTCACTATTCTGAGTGGGTAGCCGAACAAGCGGTACTGGATAAAGCATCGCTCGCGAAGATCTGTCTGCCCTGTCAGCATACGTAGGCACAGAGAACAGCGTAAGTACAGTGATGGAAATAAAGAAATCCCTTGAAACTGACTATCCCTGTAGCAAGACTACGGGGTATTCGGCTAGTTTCATTTATTCTCTCAATTAGGCCTAGCCTCCAGCGACGCGTTCGACGATGAGTTGAGGTGCGCTCACCTCTTT
>CAYQFN010000067.1:0-8892 GCA_964416685.1 uncultured Thermotogae bacterium
TGAGATGATCATCGGTCAAGCATCGATGGGAATACGCACCAGGCCGTAGAGGCCGTCGTAGCCGGGGATGACATCGACATCCCCCGATCGTACGGCCATGATCCCCCGCAGGATCCGCTCTGGCATGCGTCCCTCCATCTCCTCCCGCGGAAGGTCCAGCAATATGCGAAACTCGTTCCGAAATTCCTCGATCAGCCGAGCGTATTCGCGGGAGACGGTCTTTGTCTTCACCCCAACTCCCAGGGCCTGGGAGATGATCTCCTCCAGTGGGACGAGGCTGCGATAAGGAGGACGAACGCTTCTAGCGCTGTCATCCTGGCGGTCGGCGAGCTCCTCCACGCGGTGCAGTACCCCAATCGTTAAGGGCTTGCCGCACACGGGGCAGCTGTTGTTGAGCCTCATCGCCGCGCGCGGTGAGAGGACGATGCCGCACTTGCGGTGCCCATCGTAGTGGTACTTCCCTTCCTGCGGGTAGAACTCGATCGTCCCCAGGAAGCGCGCTGGATCACGCGTCTTCATCGCATCAATTACGCTCTCGTAGCTCGGCTCAGGAAGGTCGAATAGTGTCGCCTCGCGCCCAAGCTTGCTCGGGGAATGCGCATCGGAGTTGGAGATTAGGGTGAGGTGATCGAGCGTGGACAGACGCCAGTTCATGGGTGGATCGCTGGATAGGCCGGTCTCGATGGCGAATATGCGCTCCGTGTGCTTACCGAAGCACTCTTCGAGCGAGTCAAACCCCGAGCGCGAGCCAAATATGGAGAACCACGGAGTCCAGACGTGGGCTGGGATGACCTCAGCCATATCGTCCGCGTTCCACACCACCTCGGCCAAGCGCTGCGCGGAGACGCCTAGTATTGGACGGCCATCGGAGGCGAGATTGCCGATCAGTGCCAGATCATGATTGATCCGCTCTACGGCCGCAAATGAAGGAGCAAGGACGAGTACGTGCACCTTGCGCACCCGTTCTCTCTGCTTCCAGATGAGACTGATCTCGGTCGTGAGCATGAAGCGTACATCGCTGTAGAGATAGAGGCCGTTTCCCTCAGACACAAGTCCTTCCCTCAATTCTCTCAGCCACTGCGGATGGGTGAAGTCACCCGTTCCGAGAAGGCCGATCCCCTTGATCTTCGCCCAATGAGCGAGCGCTTCCAGGTTCATCCGCGGGCTGGTGGCACGGCTGAAGCGGGAGTGGATGTGCAGATCAGCGATCAGGCGCATCGCGTTTCATAGGGACCGGGTAGAAAATCTCCGGGCAGTCGACGGTGAACGATTCAATGGCGACGGTGGCGTAGAAGATGCGGCTTGAGTGCTCTTGTGCCTTCACGGTGAATGCCGCTCGCTCACCCGGATCCAAGTCGGTGATCACCACTGTCCCATCGGTGAGCCTCAGCCCATCAGCGTCGTAGAACTTGGCCTTAATCGTGACGGTCGGCAGCTTGTTATCGCAGCGGTTCTCCACCTCCCCCGTTATCTGCACCGGGAACCCGAGTGTAAGGTTCCAAGTGCGGATGAACGCCGCCGGAGCGACATGCACCTCCTTGGATACCGTTCCCGAAACACCGCGATCGTCGGTGGCGACGAGGGTAACAAGGTAGGTGCCTTCCTTTGGGAAGACGTGAACAACGTCGCGGTAGTAGTCATCGATTCTCGACCCGTCATCGAACTGCCAGTCAAAGGTGGTGATGTAGTGGCCCGGAATCGTCGTCGACTGCGAGAAGAAGTGATATCCGAGGAGACCGCTCGATCCATCCGGGCACCAGGTGAAATCGACGCTCGGACGCACAACCGGCCCAAAGCAGGACGTTGCAACAAGGCCTGAGACAGCAATGAGCAAGAAAACCATGCTCTTCTTCATAATCCCTCCTCTACTCAGTGTAGAGCAACATCACTCGATGCGCAACGCAACCGTCCGCCTACTCCAGTCCATGCCAACCGAATAGGTCAAGATCGATCCGTCCGTTCTCATCAAATTCGATCCCCTCTCCTTGCAGCAAGGCTATCTGTTCGTCTCCAAGGCGTGCTTCCCCGCTGGCTGTGACCACCCGCTGCCAGGGGACCGGCTCATCGACGAAGCGATGCCTCAGTGCTGCCAGTGCCCAGCCCACCTGCCGGGCACCATTTGGCCGGTCGACGATGCACGCGATCTGGCCGTAGGTTGCTACCATCCCCGGCGGGATTCGGCGCACGACATTGTAGATGTTCGTATATAGTCCGGCTTTCACATCGCCCCCCATTGCGAAATTCGCACAATAGGAGTAGAGTACTATCGGAGGAGCATATGTACAACATGGAACGTATTCGCAATGATTTTCCCGCTCTCCACAAGATGGTCTTCTTCGGATCGGCCAGTGTGGGACCGCTTCCACGCGTGGCAATGGTGGCGATGCAGCGCTACTCCAAGGAGCTGCGCGTGGACTTTGCTCCCGCGGCGTGGGAAGCGAACCCTGTCGCTGATGTGCGTTCCCTGGCCGCACGACTGATCAACGCTTCCCCTGAGGAGATCGTAGCAACGACGAGCACTTCCGCTGGGATAAATCTACTCGCCGGAGCCATTAAATGGAAGCGACACGATAACATCGTCATCAATGAGCGCGAGTATCCGGCAAATGTCTTTCCATGGCTGCACCAGGCGCAAAAACACGGGCTGGAAGTGCGCATCGTGCGCGCTCATGACGGGACCTCACCTCTCTCCGAGATGACTGCGGCGATCGATCGCAAGACGCGTGTCCTTGCAGTCAGTCATGTCGAGTTTGCGACTGGATGGCGTAATGATATCGCCTCCCTCGCGGAAACGGTCCACAAGGCAGGCGGACTGATCTGCGTCGATGGCAGTCAATCGCTCGGGGTTCTCCCCGTGGATGTGCAGGAGATGGGTATAGATGTGCTGGCGACAGGCGGACATAAGTGGTTATGCGGTCCGTTAGGGTCAGGGTTTGCCTACATACGCAAAGACCTCGCCGCGGACCTTAGCCCGGCAACGATCGACTATGCGGACATAACTACTGAAGCGGGCGACGCGGTACGTAAGGCCCTCGTCTCTGGGAAAGGGTATACGATGCTCGAGGCACCTTTGCAAGAAAACGCACAGCGCTTTCAGCAGGAGGGGCTATCACCGATCACGGCAAATGGCTTTGCTTCCTCCCTTTCATACATGTTGGACCTTGGTAGCGAGTCGATAGAGGAGCGCATAGGGGAGATGACAGGCTACCTGATCGAACGCTTGCAAGCGGCCAAGATCGGAATCCTCTCTCCTACAGCACCCGACAGGCACGCGGGGATCATTACGGTCAGCGTCCCTTATGACCTATCGAAGCTGCGGGATGTGCATCGCCTGGAACAGAAACTGCAGAGCGCGGGGATCGTCGCCCACCCTTGCGGAGGGGGGTTGCGACTATCGGTTCACTTCTTCAACACAGAAGAAGAGATTGACCTCGTCGTTGACTTCATCACCCATCTGTAGGGGCTATCAACGCGTAAGCCAGGATCGTCGATCGGAGATCTTCTTGCCCCCACTCTGACAGACAGGGCAGTAGTAGGTGCGCGTGTTCGCATAGCGGATCTCCGCGATCTTCGCCCCACAAATCGGGCACGGCTCCCCAGTGCGTCGGTACACCTTCAAGAAATCACGGACCTCGTCGGTGAATAGGCTATCCCCGATTCGCGCACGGATCTTGTCTATCGCTTCACCAAGGACACGCACGATTGCGCTGTGCAAGCGTTCAAATTCCTCATCCGACAGCGTACTCACATAGCGCACGGGGGAGATGGCGGCGGCGAACAGGATCTCATCGGCGTACGTGCTTCCGATTCCAGCGATCGCTCGCTGATCGGTGAGAAGCTTCTTCACGTGGCACCTGCGGCCACGCGCTATCCCCTCGAGCGCACGCACAGTAAATGCATCGGAGAGTGGTTCCACGCCAAGAGCGGCAATCCCGTTCACTTCCGATGGGGCGCTCACGACATAGACCTTGGCAAGCTTGATCTTGCCATTCTCGATGAGGCGCAGATCTTCCCCGTCGCCGAACGTAACCTGTAACCCTGTTGCTTTGGTGATTTTAGTGTTACTCCTGCATAGGATAAATCGGCCGGAAAGCATCAAGTGAGCAACAAGGTGGAGTTGCGGTTCGAGCGTGAGGATGAGATACTTGCCCTGGCGGGAAACGCCGGTAAATGCCCTGCCATCGAGAGCGTCAAGTTGCGGGGCGGTAGTTCTCAGAATTCCGGGGCGCGTCGCACGTGCGCTCATGATTTCGCGCCCCAAGATGCGTTCCTCCAACACCTCTTTTAACGTCTCAAGATCGGGCAGTTCAGGCATCTTCCCCCTTCTAAAACAAGACGGCCTTTGTAGTTCATTATCCAAACTGAGGTTGGAATCGGCAACTTTCGTGGCAAAGAGCGATTGCGTGACAATAATACTTGTCTACGACGAGTACAAGTGGTATTCTGGTATCAGCTCCGATTGATTATAAGCATGCTGCGAAGCTTGGATGCATGTGGCAAAGAGTGGAAGCGTGAGGAGGAGCAGGTGAAGAATACTTTGATGGTTTTCTTACTCATCGGTGGTGTGTTTGTTGTATCGCTGTGTGGAATGACGCGCGAGGTGGCATTGAACGAACTCGCCTGGGCGGGGAACGCCGGCGACCCAACCGCGGAATGGATAGAACTGTACAACACGACCGATCACGCCGTCGATCTCTCCGGGTGGCGTCTGGTTTCATCTGACGGTGCGCCGGACATCACGCTCGCGGGGACGATAGCCTCCGGCGGATACGTCGTTCTTTGTAGAGCAAGTACGAAGGGTGGAGACGTTGAAGGCAGGATCTACTATTCAGGCGCTCTGCGCGATGGGGGCGAAAGCCTACGGCTTCTCGATTCCGAGGGGAATGAGATCGATAGCGCCAATCGCGGAGGCGGCACCTGGCCGGCGGGGAAGGTGGATGATGTTCCGTGCACGATGGAGCGGATCGATCCAAGTGGGCCAGACAGACCGGATAACTGGGCAAACGCGAGTAACATAAGTGATAACGGCCAATTCTTTGGTACGCCGGGAGAGAAAAACTCCGCCTCCTACACGCCCCCACTGGCTACCTTCTCCTTCACTCCTGATCCAGCTCATCCGCATGAACCGGTCCTGTTCACAGCTAACGCTTCTCTCGATACTGGCAGCGAGATCGCTTACTACGCGTGGGAGTTTGGAGACGAGACACTCGGGCGTGGACAGACGTTCAGCCACACCTATGTTCAGACTGGAAGTTATTCGGTCCTCCTCTCCCTACGCGACGATCACGGTGGTGAATCACACGTAGTGAAAAACGTACGCGTGATCCTAAACGCCCTTCCTCATGTCGACTTCAGCGTGCGCTCGTCCTCGCAAAGTCGCATCCTACAGAGCCTCGATCCCCTTCTGTTTACCGATGAATCCTACGACCCCGATGGGGAGGTTGTCGCCTGGGAGTGGAATTTCGGCGATGGCGTGACAGCCACGGAACAGACGCCTTCTCATACCTACGTCGGCTGTGGCAACTATATCGTGACCCTCGATGCCACAGATAGCGCAGGGGAGCACGCATATCAGACGCAGTCGCTGAAGATAGAATCCATTGCGCCGGTGGCCGTGTTCACCTCCTCACCAGAGCGCCCGAATGTCGGCGATGAGGTCAAGTTTGATGCTACAGAGTCGTTCGATCGCGATGGGATGATCGTACGTTACGATTGGGACATGGATGCGGACGGTAGCGTGGACTACACGTCGTCCCTTCCCTCCATTAGCTTCCCCTTCCAAGAAGGGGGCACACACAGCGTCTCCCTGCAAGTGATTGACGACTGCGGAGTCGTGTCGCTCCCCTACGTCGCTGGCGTTGTCGTTAACTACCCGCCCGCGGCTGTGTTTCAGGTCTCAAACTTTTACCCAAAGCAGGCTGAAACCATTCAGTTCACCGATCAGTCGCACGCCGATGACGGCACAATCGCATCCTGGAAGTGGGACTTCGGGGATGGAACTTCCTCAACTGAAGCATCCCCGCAGCACGCCTACAGTGACATTGGAAAGTACTCCGTAACCCTCACCGTAACAGACGACAATGGCTCGGAGGCGACGATCTCATCGCAGATCACGGTGGCCAATATCCCGCCCACCGCTCACCTCACTGCAAACGGAGAAGAGGGGAAGAGCGATGTGAACACGGACGATACGGTAACCTTCGATGGATCGAAGTCATACGATGATCGGAACCCGGTGCGAACGGGCAAGATCGTCTCCTACCAGTGGGACCTCGATGGGAATGGGACCTTCGAACGGGAGACCTCGTGCCCCTCGATCACTCATAGTTATCCCAACGATGGTACATACAAGGTCAGGTTGCAGGTGAGTGATGACAACGGTGCCACCGCTCTATCAAATCAGGTAACGATCGTAGTGCATAACCGTGCACCGAGCGCTTCTTTCGCATTCTCTCCGAACGGACCGACCGATGCCGATGAGGTGACCTTCACGGATGCTTCTAGCGATGCGGACGGCACAATCTCATCTTGGCATTGGGATTTCGGCGACGGAACTACATCGACTGAACGCAATCCTCGTCACACCTTCGCCGATGACGGCTCCTACAATGTCAGTCTCATCGTGACCGATAACGATGGAACAGTATCCACAGCGCACACAAGAACGGTCACCGTAGCCAATGCTGTGCCTGTGGGGCAATTCGACCTTCCCTCGGGCGCGCACGTCGGCGATCAGGTAAGGTTCCATGACCGCTCGTTCGATCCCAGCCCGATGGGAGAGATCGTACACATTGCGTGGAACTTCGGGGATGGAACGTTCTGCCCAGGGCGCGCCGGTGGATGTTATGGTGGGGACACGCAAAATCCTATCCATACCTACGCTGCTGCTGGCACATACATCGTGAGCCTGGTGGTAATCGACGATGATGGAGCGCTTGCTCGCGTCACCCACACGATCACCGTCACAGAGTAAGTGATCGCTAATCTAGAGCAGTTGTCGTGCCTCTAGGGCAACGGCGCTGCCTGTTGAGATCTTGTCAGGCCGAACGACGCTGAGCGCGTCCGTGACGATCATGGGCGAAAAGACGGCGGATGAGGTCTCACTAGCTCTGAGCGGGTTGGTCATCGAGCAGGGGCCTGGAGAGGATCTGTTCAGGTTGTCGTCACAGCTCGCACAGAGCACAATAGAGGGGACCAACCGCTACGTGCAGGACCTGCCAATCGTGATCGGCGCCGTTATAGATGGGAGCGCGGACGCACCGGTGGTTCATTAGGAAGAGCCGATCCTTGAGATCGCTCGTGAAGGGCTACTGCTTGAGGGGCGGCGCGAGCTTCAGGGGGGCGATCGATCAACTTGGCTCACAGATCAACATCCTTGGACCAGGGAGCGAGGCAAGCTCCCTCCCGGGTATGAGGAGCTGCAGCGCCAGTCGGAGGATTATGTGCAGCAGATTCTTGGTGGTGATGACGCCCAGCCAGTGCTGGACGCGACGGACCTGATGAAAGGGATATTCGATCAACTCTCTCCGGCGGCTAAGACGGGAGACTGACCTCGCGCGGGCGGTCAACCTTGGGTAACCTTGGCACATGGTAAAAACTAAGGGGTACGATGTTGCGGTGGTCGGAGGCGGACCGGCGGGGATGATCGCTGCCTATTATGCTGCTCGTGCTAGAGGGCGCGTCCTTCTTATCGATCGCATGCGTCCGCCCGGGCAGAAGATACTGCTATCGGGCGGCGGAAGGTGCAACATCCTACCACTGAACCCGGTTGACCCGGGCGATTACATCACTGATTCATCGAGGAACACGCTCAGGAAGATCCTCCTTTCCTGGCCACTTGCCGACGTGCGTGCCTTCCTCTCCGGGCCGATCGGGCTGAAACTCATCGATAAGCGCAAGACGGGAAAGGTCTTCCCTCTGTTTGGGGGCGGGGAGGAAGTGCGCAATCACATCCTGGCGGTGGTGCGGCAGAGGGGAGTACAGGTGCGCACCGGCACCGCAGTCGTTGATATTGCGCCTTCGCAGAGGCGGCGTGTCATCCTTGAGAACGGTGAAGCGATCGTTGCCGAGCGGGTCATCTTAGCTACAGGCGGGATGTCGTATCCCCAGACGGGAAGCGATGGGACAGGGTTTGAGATCGCTCGTCGCCTTGGGCACACCGTGATCGATCCATATCCGGCGCTCGTATCGCTGCGCGGCGGGCCGCCAGCTCATCATCACCTCGCTGGCCTGTCGATTCCCGTTACCTTATCCACGGGGAGCGGAAAGGCGCGCCTGCGTGTGCACGGGGACTTTCTGTTTACCCATCGCGGCTACAGCGGACCGGCGGTCCTCAACATCGCCCATGTCGCCGCTCGCGCCAGTCATACAGGTGAACACCCGGTGATCGAGGTGGCGTGGAGTGATAAGACATGGGGCGAATGGGAGGAGGCCCTCACTCCCAGTGGAAAGACAGTACGGGGTGTGCTGAAGAAAATCCTGCCCGATCGATTGGTTGATCTCCTCCTCGATGAGCTTGCGTTGACCGATGCCCACCTAGCGACACTAACCAAGGGTGATCGTAAGAGATTGATCACCGCACTTACGGCATATCCCCTGCCGTGGCGGCGCACCGGCGGGTGGAGTGAGGCTGAGGTTACCGGAGGGGGCGTGACGCTTTCCGAGGTCGATGCCCATACGCTGCGCAGCAGGATCGTCCCTCAACTCTACTTCTGTGGCGAGATCCTTGATGCCTTCGGTCCGATAGGGGGGACAAACTTCCTATGGGCCTTTGTAACTGGAAAATTGGCGGGTGAAGGCGCGGCCTCAGATTGAGCGAGTGAAGGACTTATGGGCTGCTCGCTACTTGGTGCGGGTAATTGGCGCAGGGAACAGCGGAAAGACAGAGATGAA
>CAYQFN010000068.1:0-8773 GCA_964416685.1 uncultured Thermotogae bacterium
AAACAGACCTACAGGAGGTAGCAATGGCAAGAAAGAAGAAGAGCTTGTTGATTGTCGGGTTGATCCTCTGCCTGATCCTCGCGTTGAGCCTAGCGGGCTTCGCGGCTAAGGGTGGTGGCCAGGGAGTGAAGGTCAAGGCACGCGTGGCCGGCCAGATTCTCCTGTCGATCGTCGATGGAAACGAGATCAGCTTCAACGTGGATCCTCTCAGCAACCCTGAGGACACAGCACAGACCACGCTCTCTGTGATGACGAACGCTAATAAGTACACGATCATCGGAACGTTCGGCAGGTTCTTGATCGGAAACTACGATCTAGTCAAGAACGAGAAGTTCTTCGTCAAGTCTGTCGCCCCCGGGAGTGGGAGGGCGCTCGATGACTGGACCCTTCCTAAGGGTGATGTCACCATCCTCAAGAACGAGGACGGGTTAACGATGGGAGAGAATACGGTGGTGCAGTACAAGCTGAGTGTCGACTTCAGCGTACCGCCTGGTGACGCGCAGTTGGACATCTCGTTCACGGCCGTTGCGGCACTATAAGGAGGGATGAAGAATGCGTAAATACCAGATACTAGTCATCGTCGCCCTAGTGACACTGATAGCGAGCCTGAGTGCGTTCGGCGGTGTCTCTCTCTCCCCGATTTTGAGTGAGATCACCCTTCCCCCGGGCAGCTCGTATGAGGACGACATCAGCCTCACTAACACAGGGGATGAAACGATCACCGTACAGGTGCAGGTAAGAGGGTTCATCGCGCCTGATGGCGTGCCCGTGTTCCTCAATACATCTTCGGAAGGGTATTCCTACAGTAAGTACAGCGGGCGCGAGCTACTGACAGTGACCCCGGTGCAGCAGACAATCCAGCCGGGCGAGACATCCTTGTTCCACTACAAGCTGGCCATGCCGGAGAACCTAGATCCCTACGGTGGCCGCTACGTAGCAGCGATATTCCGAGTGCAGCCGCCGACCACAGGGGCGCAGGTCGTCGTCGCCACCCAGATTGCATCCCTGTTCTTGATCACCCCGGGGGGGGACGGAGTGGCGCCGCACTTCACGTTCGATGATCTGAAGGTGTGGCAGGATAAGGATAACCCGCGACTGATCCACTCCAGCGGGTTGATCACAAACGATGGGAACCTGCACGTGAACTCAGAGCAGATGTACGGGTTCATGCACATTACCGATGAGGATGGATACATTCTTGGACAGATGATGTGGAACACGCACACAACCCTTCCGGACAACGCGTACACGGAAGAGGATACGTGGCTGGCTCCAGATACTCTTCCGAGCGGCACATACTATTTTCACATGACCACCCTGATCTATCTTCCAAACGGCAAAGAACAGCGCTACCAGAAGACCATCGCCGTTGATCTGAACTTCGAGTGATCGGATGACCCTGCTTGCTCTGGGGAGGGATTTCCCCTCCTCAGAGCCTTCTCTTTTCCCTCCTACCGACCAGCGTTCCCAAAAATCAGATCATGCTGCGTTAAGTGGATGCTATCGCGGAAGTGAACTACCCCGCTGTAAGTGGACGGTGTATCAAGGGGCTTTGCAAGAAGCACGCCTCAAGGGGCGTGAAATCAACCCCTGTAAGGAATTGACATCAGCGACGTATCTTGCTTAACTTCCCGGTGCAGATACAATGATCTACAGATATCGATAAGGAGGATGCAATGAAGAAAGGATTCATCATCACGATGCTGGCCGTTCTCTTGATGGCAACGTTTACCGCGGTCGGCTACGCCTACAGTTATGGGATTTACTACGCAAGCTACGCTGATCAGGATACCGCACTGGTCATCATGAACTCCGGTGGGGATGACACGTACTATACCCTCAAGGTGTACAATGCCTACGGTGCGCTGGTCGATGCCGTTTCCGGTGACCTCGCGGCGTTCGAGTCGGATTACAAGATCCTCAGTAAGATAGTCGGCACCTCTGACATATCGTGGGGCCTGGCTCTGCTTGAGACGCCTGGGATAATCACTATCGGCGTGGAGACTTTTATCTCCGATCAGTGGATCGCATCGGACAATGTGATCGATTCCCTCCCTGATGCCAGTGAGTACTCTCACTACTGGTACGGGCTGAACTATTCCAACACGTCGGGCCAGAAGACGGGGATTGCCGTGGTCAATCCAAACGCTACTTCCGCTGGGGCGACATTGAAGTTCTACGACGCGGCTGGACAGATGCAGTACACCACCGATGTCGTCCTCGACCCGCACGAAACCGAATACTTCTTGACAACGGATATCCTGGCGGTTGCTGACTCCATGTGGGGGACCCTCGATGTGCGAGGTACGCTGCCTCTCATCGTCACAGCCGAGTACTTCACCGGAGAGGGACGGCTAATGAACGTGGACCAGATAACGCACGCATATTTCAACGAATACTAGGTTTTGGGGGCCAGGTCGCTTCTTGGTGTCTCAACAAGGCGCATGCTGCAGATCACTGTGCAACAAGCAGCGTCACAAAACACCAAAATAAGGATCTGGCCCATTGCTTCTTGATAGCGTGCCTTATCCTTTGTTACAGCGTAGGCATACCACAACCAGTAGTATTGATGTCGAGTGATCCGTAGGCAGTTCCCTTCGTCCCCTTGTCATCGGTTACAGTGAGGGTAACGACGTACCTGCCGCTCTGTTGATACGTGTGTGTAACTCGCTCCCCTGACCCTGTTTGTCCATCACCAAACTCCCAGCGGTAGGAGACGATCACCCCGTCGGCGGCACGCGAGGCTGAACCGTCGAACTGGACGGCAACCCCTGTTTGGCCACCGGAACATGACGGAAGGCCCGTGATCACGGCTAAGGGGATGTCGGGGCCGCCACAGCCACCGCTACCACATGTTCCGGTGTCCTCATGGACATCGACCGCATGTCGTACCACGGTGGTTGCGCCGTCATTGTCGGTTACGGTGAGGACTGCAATGTAGTACCCAATCTCGCTATAGGTGTGCGTTGTTTCCTCGCCGGTGCCTGTGCTCCCATCCCCGAAGTCCCACTCGTAGGACACGATCGTTCCGTTGGGATCATAGGAGCCAGTAGCGGTGAAAGAGACCTCATCTCCGGCGACCGGAGCGTCGTCGTCCATGAAGAAACTGGCCACCGGGGCGGGATTGGTCACGGTGATCACGATCTTCTCGTAGTTCAGCTTCCCACTGTTGTCGGTTACGGTCAGTTTGACGAGGTACGTGCCCGGGTGGACGTAGTTGTGACTCGCCGTCATCCCGGTTGCCGGTGCCGGGTCCTGCGGATCGCCGAAGTCCCAGTAGTAACTGGTGATCGTTCCATCATCATGTGAGTAGTGGGCGCTCAGCTGTACCCGTAGTGGTGCGGGACCCTGTTGTGGAGACGCATCGATCACCGCCTCGGGTATCTTGTTCACCATGGGGCTTATTACGTCATTCAGCGTGCAGCCGGTGAGGATGATCGGTAGGGCAATAATCACCAGTATCGCTATTCGCTTCATTTGTGCCCTCCAGCATTCCATTCATTAACGCTTTCCAGATCGGCGTTACACGGTGGGCCACCCATGACGTTGATCTCTTGCAGGTACGTCGTCTTGCCACCGTCGTTATCCGTGACAGTGAGTGCCACGTTGTACGTCCCTGCCCACAGGAAGCGATGCTGCACGACCTGTCCTTCGTCCTTCCACCCGTCGCCGAAGTTCCAGCTGTAGGAGACGACCTCTTCATCGTCCGTCGAGTCCGATGCGTCGAAGGTGATCCATTCGCTCGCCCCAACGATGTAGTCATCATCCAATTGGCTCTTTGGTGAGTAGGAGAAGGTGGCGGTGGGAGGTATGTTCAGCGCCTGCACCGTGATGGAGCTAGAGCTCGATGCCCCGTGGTTATCGATCACGGTGAGGGAGACGCGATACGTGCCGTCCTGTTTGTAATCGTGCGTTACCTGAGGGCCGTTTCCCGATCCTCCATCGCCAAAGTCCCATAGGTAGGACTTGATCTGCCCGTTCGGGTCGTAGGACAGCGTCGCATCGAAGTTCGCGGTGAATGGTATCACTTCTTGTACCTGTGATGCGCTGAAGATAGCCTTCGGAGCCGACTGCGTGCTCCCCAGGCAACCGGTGATCGCCAACGCCACGAGAGCCAGCATTCCCAGCAAAAGGTAGAGCCTCGTTTTTTTCATCTTATCACTCCTTTTCTCCTCTTACAGGGAGAGATTGATATCCAATGCGATGTTGAACCGAACAGTGATGCCACTGAAGTCAGCCACCTCTGTCGTGCCGTCACCGTCGAAATCGAATCCGGTTCCGTCGCTGTCCGACAGGTGTTGCACCGTCAGTGAACGGTAGGAGAGGCCAGCACCAACGTTTATCCAATCGGCAAGCGGGAAGGAGAGGGAAACTCCGCCCTCGATCCCCAGGCTGGAACCGTTGTAGTGGCCGTCGCCGGACGGGAGATGGATGTTCAAATGGTAGTCGCTCGGCATCTCGAACGTGATTGAAGAGTTGAACCCGGAGTAGTAGTAGCCAACGCCGAGATTGGCGGCCAAGCGCAGACCAACATCGAGAAAGACGAACTGCCCCCCAATGAGGACCCCAACGCTCTGACACTGCAGATCGATCGCCACATTCGACACTTCACTGCTGCCGGTGGTGCTGTAGCTGCCGGAAGTTGATGAAGCGCTCTTGAAATAGGAGACCTCTCCCCCGAGAGCAAGGTTGCCGGTTATCCAGTATCGCTCCCCTGCGCTGTAAGCCAGGCCACTTCCCAGGTATGGGAGCATGGAAACCTCGGCATCGAAGCGGGGATCGGTATTGAGCTCCCCGATAATGATGTTAACTACGTCGATTCCTGTGTTGATGCTCCCCAGTGCGGCGGCAGAAGGTCCCGCACCGGCGTGGAACTCCAGCGTTCCGGAAAACGCCACCGTTCCACACAGGAGCGTAATTACCGTCACAGTCACTAGCCCCTTCATCACATCCCCCTTTTCTAATCTTTGTGGGTCAGGGGAGGATTCCATTGGATACGGAAAGACTCCTCTCACCACCCGTATGACCAGGGTAAGGGCTTGCTTCCGCGTGGCGTAGGCCATCCCTCCGCTAGGAGTTGGATCTAGTTCAGGGGCAAGGTGGACCTATGTCTCTTCCATCGATGACCGCAGGGCGGCGATAGCCTGCTTGATGTCTGCCGCGCTGACATCGAGGTGCGTGACCATGCGCATCTGGTTTGAGCTTCCGAGAGAGTTGGCCAGGACACCACGCTTCCGCAGGCGCAGCGAGAGGACGTCGGCGTTCAATGACGGACACCCAACAGCTGCTCCGTCGACGGTGAAATAGACGAGATTGGTCGTCACCTTGGACCCATCGTGGGAGGTGCAGGTGAGCCCGGGGATGGAATCGATCCCCTCTGCCAGGCGCGCGGCATTGGCGTGATCATGGACTAAGCGATCGACATTGTGCTCCAGAGCATAGATTCCGGCTGCAGCGATGATCCCGGCTTGACGCATCCCTCCACCGAGCACTTTGCGCACGCGCAGCGCTCGATCGATGAACAAACGCGTTCCGCACAGGACAGAACCGACAGGGGCGCCGAGTCCCTTGGACAGGCAGATCATCACCGAATCCACGCTGTGCGTCAGCTGTGCCGGTGGGATACCGAGCGCTACAGAGGCGTTGAACAGGCGCGCACCGTCGAGATGGACTGACATGCCACGGCTGTGAGCGAGCCGCGCAGCGGCATCAAGGTACTCAGGGCCGATTGCCGCTCCCCCGCAGCGATTGTGGGTGTCCTCCAGGCAGAGGAGGCGGCTCACTGGGAAGTGGATGTTATCCGTACGAATGGCCTCCTCGATCGCGTCGAGATCGATCGTACCATCATCGTTATTGGGGAGAATATGCGGATGCACACCCCCAAGCCCAGCTGCCGCTCCCCCCTCATAGAGGAACGTGTGGGCGAGGTCCCCAAGGAGCATCTCATCTCCACGTCCAGCATGAGTGAGGACGGCGACAACGTTTCCCATCGTACCGCTGGCCACGAACAGGCCAGCCTCCATTCCCACCTGCTCGGCCATCATCTCCTGCAGGCGGTTGACGGTTGGATCTTCGCCGTAGACATCGTCGCCAACGATGGCATTGGCCATCGCCTCGCGCATGGCATCTGTGGGCATAGTTACTGTATCGCTACGTAGATCAATGAATTTCATCTGCATCTCCTTGTTTCTTCACTTGTAACTTATACGATACATGCGAGGGTCTTCGTCTGTCCCATCACGAGAGAATAGCCATCTTGTAGCGGAGCAGCAAGCAAGTGTTCCTCTCCACTCGGAGTGGGCAAAAGCGCCCAACAGAGGACGATCAACTCGAGAATCCCTGTGGTCTTGCCACAGGCTTTCCTTATCTCTCCATTGTATAACACAAGCAGAGGCCTTCGAACACATTATCAAGCATTAAGGATGTCTCCAATCGTATCTGAAGAGATAGGAATGCACTGTTTCACCGCTGAGTAGACACGAGGCGCTCTTCATGGTGCATTGTTAGCGGATTCCATTCGCCCCCAGCTTCGAATTGTGACTCAAAGCGGCACGGGAGCCGATAATTGTGGTTGAAACCAGAGGATCAAAGCTTGCCGAACGGGACAAACTACAGGTCATTCCCACTCGATCGTTGCCGGTGGTTTACTGGTGATGTCATAGACTACGCGGCCGATCTCTGGTATTTGGCGAGTAATCTGCGAAGCGACGGAATCCAAGAACTCATGTGGCAAGCGGGCCCAATCTGCCGTCATCCCATCCACGCTCGTCACCGCCCGTAAGGCGAGGATGTAGCCGTACCTCCGTTCGTCTCCCACTACGCCAACACTCCTGACCGGGGTGAGGACCGTGAGGGCCTGCCACACCTGATTGTACAACCCGGCTTCCTTGAGGGACGAGATAAAGATTGAGTCCGCTTCACGCAGGATGCGCAACCCTTCGGGGGTGATCTCTCCAATGATCCGGATCGCCAATCCGGGCCCGGGGAAGGGATGTCGCATCGTAAGCTCTTCCGGAAGCCCGAGAAGTCCGGCGATCTCGCGCACCTCGTCCTTGAACAGGTAGCGGAACGGCTCAAGCAGCTCGAATCCGAGTTTCTCCGGGAGCCCACCCACGTTGTGGTGGCTCTTGATGTTCGCCGCGCCCGTACTCCCCGCCGACTCGATCACGTCGGGATAGAGCGTTCCCTGGGCAAGGAAGTGGAACGATCCGTGCCGGCGCGCCTGGTCCGTGAACGCGGCCACGAACTCGCGCCCGATGATCTTCCGCTTCTCCTCGGGATCGGCCACCCCGGCGAGGGCGGAGATGAACCGCTCACTCGCGTCCACGGTGACCAGGTTCACCCCCAGCGGGCGCAGCGCGTCCTCCACCTGCTCGCGCTCGTTCAGCCGCAGCAGGCCGTGATCGACGAACACCGCGAGATGGTCGACCCCGGCGCGGGTGAGAAGGAGAGCCAAAGTGGAAGAATCCACCCCACCAGAGACCGCCAACAGGACTCGCTTTCTACCGCCATCCGTGCGGTCCTGCACCTCGGCAAGCAATTTCTCCAGCGTGCGGGCCGGGGTCCAGTCGAGCGGCACACCGGCGATGCGGAGGAAGTTCGCCAATATCCTCTTCCCCTGCGGGGTGTGCACGACCTCGGGGTGGAACTGCACCCCGAACATCCGGGCGTCCGGGGATTCCACCGCGGCGATCGGGTTGTCCTCCGTCCGCGCCGTCGCCCGCCAACCATCGGGCAGCTCGACAACGGCGTCGGAATGGCTCATCCACACTTGCATGGCACCCTCATCGACCCCGGCGAACAACGGTCCCTCGTATCGGGTCAGCACGGCGCGCCCGTACTCCCGCCTCCCGGTGGTGACGAGCCGGCCGCCGAACCGGTGCACCAGGTACTGCATCCCATAGCAGATCCCCAATATCGGCAGGTCAAGGTCGAACAGCCCCGGATCCGGGCGCGCGGCGTCCGGATCGAGCACTGAGGCAGGGCCACCGGAGAGGATCACTGCGCGCGGGTCCTGCTCAGCGATCATCTCGATCGGCGCATCCCCGGGCAGGATCACGGAGTAGGCGTTGAGCTCACGGATGCGCCGCGCGATCAGGCGGGTGTACTGCGATCCAAAATCGAGGATAACGACGCTCATCGGCGTTCTTCTGCCTCAGCGAACACGATGTCCCCTGTCTCTGGATCCATACTGCTGATCGAGACCAACGTGAGAACCGGTTTATCGTAACGTGCAAGCACCTGTCGTCCCGCCCCGAACTCCTTAGCGATCACGAAGCCAAACCCAACAAGGCTCGCCCCACTTTCAATCACCATGTCCGCTAGAGCAGTAGAGGTATCGCCGCGATAGAGGAAATCGTCCACGATCAGGACCCGCTCCTGCTCGTTCAGATAGTCCTTGGAGACGGACAGTTCCACAGTGCTGCCTTTGGTGGGGGAGACGATGGAACGCACGTAGGGGTTGTTCATCGTGGCGGCGCGACCCTTCTTCGCGTACAAGACGCGGGCCCCGATTCGACGGGCAACTTCATATGCAACTACATTGCCTGCCGCTTCCGCAGTGAGCACACAGCTTACGTTTAACTTGCTGAATCTCCCAGCAAGCTGTCGCCCCACCTCCTCCATAAACACCGGATCGATGCGGTGGTTGAGAAATCCATCCACCCGCAGGAACTCCGGTCCCACCACGACGCCGTAACGTTGAACCCAGTTCTGAAGCTTCACCTAGTGCCCTCCTTGCAGCATTCTGTCTGTTGGATGAAACGATTGTGCC
>CAYQFN010000069.1:0-2797 GCA_964416685.1 uncultured Thermotogae bacterium
TGCTCACGCTCCTTCTCCGGTTGCACCCGCTCCGAAGAGCGGGTGCAACCGGAGAAGGAGCGTGAGCAAGCTCTTGCTGACGAGTTTCAATCCTCACCCGCTCCGAAGAGCGGGTGCAACTCCAGTACTGTAGTTACCGCAGTGAGGATGATGTCGTTTCAATCCTCACCCGCTCCGAAGAGCGGGTGCAACATTAGGTTCGCTTTTTGCATCCTGTTCTTGGTTTAAAGCTACACTATTGCGAACCTCACTCATAGTGATAGCTCCTGCCGGTCATTTTATTCCTAGTGCTATTTACTTGTCAAAGAGCATCAAGGTTTCGTGGTTTGTGCGAACCTAGGGCTAGTTCCTTCCCCACTCCTGGTTCGCACACTAGAGCACCAGGGGTTCATCAAAGTCCCGATATCGATCCAGGCCATGCGCCCTCAGTGATTTTTCCCTGCCTTGGTAGAGGATGTAAATTCGCAGGCTGTCTTGACTAACATCGAGGATGTCCAGCGATTGGGCTTCAAGCGACTCCATCTGAGCTTGCGTAACCCGGCACTCGAATACGGAGAATTGGACACGCTGCCCATAGTTCTTGCATAGCTGCGCTACTCTGCGTAAGCGGCGTTTCCCTTTGGGTGTTGTCGTTTGCACATCATAGACGACTAGGATGTCGATGGTGTTCATCCTCATCTCCAGCGGTACGGACGGTAATCATCAAGGTCACCACGTACGTACCGGGCCAATAGTCGTGCTTGAATGTACGGGAGCTGCCCGATGGCGACATGCTTCTTGAACAGCGGGTGTGTTACTTCCTCTTGCTTGCGCTTTTGGTACGCGACAAGCAAGCTCTTTCTCCCTTCCTCGTTTAGCAGCACCGACCCACCAGGTCGCTCCTCAAAGTCTTTCGCCCGTAATTGCTGCCGGTTAAGCAGGGTGAGCACAAGACGATCCGCAAAGGCCGCACGGAACTCCTCCATAAGATCAAGCGCCAACGAAGGCTTCCCAGGTCGCAGTGCGTGTAAGAAACCTACCTGTGGATCAAGACCAACAGCTTCCAGGGCAGATGAGCAGTCATTGGCAAGAAGCGTGTAGGTAAAGGAAAGGACCGCGTTCACTGGATCACGCGGTGGACGCTTTATCCTGCCTATGAACGTAAATTGCGGAACCCGAATGAGCCTCGAGAAGGCACCAAAATAGCGATTGGCGGCCATCCCTTCTACGCCGCGTATCTCATCTATTGTTTCCTTCCTCGCAAGAGCGCGCAGGGAAAGGGTCATATCATGACTAGTTTCCTTAAGGCTCTCATCACCATAGTCGCGGTAACCACGGTTCAAGACACTGCATGCTCCACGAATCTTGCCTTCGACAAATCGTTTTGCAAGTAGGAGAGCAGCCTCAGTCTTGCCTGATTTTTCGTACTGCGCCGTGCGGAGCATCACATTCCCCGCTACAGGACCTGCTAGCCTCCCTTGAAAACGGCCATGTATGTTGAACCAAACTACATCCCGTCCATCGCGAGCGCAACGATGTAACAAGAAAGGGCTGATGAGCACGTTGCCAAATAACGCCATTCCCTTTAGATGATGCAGAGGAACCTGCAGGAGAAGCTCCTTTTCTGCCTCAACCTTCACGGTATCATGGTCAAGATGTAGGTAGGCCCCTTGTGTCTGGACGAACAGGGTGTTCAGGATCGTCTGAATCATTCCTCTCCTCGAATAATTGATTCGCTGTTGGCATACAAATGTCGGTGAGGGAGCAGTAACGACAACGCTCATCATTAACTGGCGGCGGGAGTTCTGCCCGTTGAAGGAGCGCGCGCACTTGTTCGATTACTTGGAGTGTTTGGGCTCTCAACGCGGACGTGATCGGCACCACTCGCCGACGTCGCGAGCGTGCATAGTACAACGCACCTTCCGGAATGGTTGTCTGAAACATCTCTTCCAGACAGAACACTTGGCCGCAGAGCTGAACCTCGTCGGCGCGTTGGGCGCGTCGCTTTCCGACCTTGTGTTCCACCGGATAAGGGATACCGTTCTCGCCAAACTCAACCACATCGGCACGGCCAACGAGACCAAGTTCATCGTTCCATAGCGGAAGGGCATACTCCACACGCACCTCATCACGCAGCATTCCCTGCGGAATATCTACCCGCTCGTGCGCCCTGTCCCCACGCAGGGTATACAAATTGTCTTGCCATGCTTGCTCTACATGGATCAGAGCGCATTGGCGCGGGCAATAGACATAGTGTTGCAGCGCTGAGAGAGGGATTCGCTCGTCCTCTGTCGCGTTCATGTTACCCTGTGACAAGCTCCGTCAAGGTTACCCCTTCCGGGAGTGCCTCTTTGTCGATGCGAACTTCGTAGTCGGAGAACTTGCGCGGAACTGTGACCGCATCCTTGCGAACTACTTCAATCCTCTCAAATAGCTTGTGTGCCGGTGCGTTTCCCAACTTACTGCTATGAGAAAAGACGTATAGCCCACGGCAGGCGGTGAGCCCCTTCGAGGCAGAACGATTGAGGTCCCACATCCTTTGGAGAGCTTCCCAGAATAGAGATAGATCGTTCTCGTCGAACCCTGTATCTTCTGCAAATGAGGGAACATAGAAACCATGCGCAAGGTACAGTGCATAGGGAACAATCGACTTACGTCCCATTGTGCCGGTCATCGCTCGTTCATCCTCACTCTCACGCGGTTTGTCCCCCGCATTTTCCAGAGCGACACGCGTTATGCTTATGTCAAGAGGCAAGATGGGGTCTATCGAACGGCCAAACGTCAGTTGTATAGGACCACGCACTTGTCCACAGTTGTA
>CAYQFN010000069.1:2897-8672 GCA_964416685.1 uncultured Thermotogae bacterium
GCGGGGCAGGTTGCCGGCATCGGGATCGCCATTAGGGTTACCATCGCTGACATCGAACAATAGGGTAAAATCGTGACGCAGTTCCGGGTTCACGTGCTTGTCCATTCTCTTTGCCTCCTTAATTTGCAGGGTTTTCGTCTTGGGATTGTTCAACAGGCTTCTTCTTGTCTTCGGCGTGCTCCTTGATTTGCTCCCAGTGATGCGCCTTTTCGTGGTAGTAGCCGAGACCGAATAGGGCTTGATCCTCGATCTTGAGTACCGGAGGGAAATCCTGAATGTGGCCCATGATCTCCTGTAGACGCTTCTCTGAAGCTACATAAATCCCTGGACGGCTGTTCCTTAGTTTTCCTAGGTTGTTCTGAGCTCCATTTAGAAGCCGTCCGAAGACCCACGCTGGTGTTGTACTTGCTGAGCCATAGAAGCGATCTACAATTGAGGCATTGATCCCCGGTTGAGCCGCTTTTTGGATGTTCTCGAGAGCCGCCAACAACCGACCCAGGTGGTACGCTACTTCGGGACGCTCGGTCCTCAGTTTTTCCATGCCTATCATCTCCTTTCCTCTTGATATCAATACCATCTTTGTCAATGTGGCCCTGGGGTGAGTCACCTTGCGTTCGGCGCAGTTGCGACGGACGATTTGCTGTAAGAACGCAAACGGTAAGGAATCTCCGCGAAGAGCAAATTCCAACAAACTCACTGGGACAGTCGGCGACATCTCCTTGTTTGCATCGCGATACAAGCTCCCCGCAAGAGCGTATATTCCCAACGGATTGCTAATCCCACCACCACTGGCAACCATTTCTTGCGCTTTGAAATAGGCGCGCAATTTCTCGCGGGCATCTCCAACAGTCGTTGTGAGGTGATTTCGCACTACTACCCGCCCACCACTAGCAGATAGGCTAACAGCATAGAACGTGTTAGCTCGTATGGCCTCGAACTCACGCCCTGCCCAGGGTGATAGAAGCCCCTTTTTCACCTGTTCGGGGCGATCACTGATTGCCAGATCAATGGTGTGTCCGGCAAACAAAGAGGCGAGCAACGGATTTTGCGCATCTGGTTTGGTAAGCGATTCCACTACGGGAGGTGGTGGAGCATCTTTGGCCCAAAAAACGTAGACAACTGGCCCTATACGCAGGTGTGTCTGATGGTCTTTGAGAAGACGATTCAACGCATTGGCGTATTTCTCAGCATACTCTACCCTTACTGGCGCTACTTGTGAATGTGACAAGCCGTACGATTCAAAGGCTCGTTGATTGGCTGAGATAAGATTCGTACCGCTGGTTTGTCCCCCCGGAATTCCCTTGATCTTCACCGGTTCGCGCTCCATTACTGGCCCATATTCGCCGGAGATCAAGCATTCGGTTTCCAGAACATCTTCTTGTTTGCCGTCGGTACTCTTGCAGTAGGTATTTCCCCAATAGGACCTGACCTCTGGTAGGTCGATGGGTAACACACCGTCAATCGAGAAGGTAAAGATATCGCGCCGTAGATCGATTTCGTCTGGAAACTCTACTGATGCAAGATCACTCGTCTCTAGGAAGTGCGCAACAGCTTCTACTTCAGGAATGTGTATCGCATTGGCACACTCACGTACTGCCTTTATGAATGATTCGTGGCGCTGTCTTACCTTCTTGTGGTACTGAACCTTCCTGTCAGGCGGGACTTCTCGTTCCCTGCCAAGCACGTATTCTGCGTTATCTGCTAATAGTTTTGCTTTTATGCCTGCTGCTCTAACAAGCTGAGGGGCCAAGAACAACTTTGGTCCTTCCTGTTTCCCTTCAAGTCCATTTGTGGTTTGGGTGGGCTTGCCCATAATCTTAGCATCACGATCCAAGTTGATAATCCAGCGAATTCCCACCTTTTGGTACCCAGACGGGAGAACAGTTGTATTGTCTTCGCGGTCGAGTCGCTCGGCATAGTCCACCAGCTCGCGAAGTAGCATTAGCTTACCTCCTCGTATAAACTTCGGGGAATGCGGAGAATCCCGCTTTCTAATCGAGCGGAGAAGAAGCGAGGTCGCGCGCGTCCTTCAACCCAATTTGTGCCAGTACTGTCATGCTGAGCAAATAGAACGGGTCCGCCTTTCTCTCTTGTGTAGAAGACGTCAAACAGTACCCGATCAAGATCGTCGGTAACCGGGATCGGTTTTTCGTTACCATCTGGGAGTGCAAAGTACGCGCTAAACTCACGTGTTCCTAGATAGGGTGTATGGTGGCATTGCCCCCGCTGCACACGTCGCCGAAATTGATCACGATACTTGAAGACAGGATCAGTAGCGTGTGCGGCGAGATCTATTTCGGCTCGAATAAGATAGGAAACATCTCTGAGAAGGAGGGAGTGTCGCTGAGCCCGGTCGGCATCAGCGTAGTAATGGCCATCACTATCTTGCCAGCCATGCGCCGCTCGTACCGATGCAGCACTGCCAACCTCGTTACGTAGGATGGAGAAATGACGAATCGGTTTCAGTACCCAAATTTCGCGTACTTGCCATCTGAACTCTGGTTTCCAAAAGATGGCTTCAAGCACTCCCCGCGCTGCTGATGGAGTCATAACATCGTAGGAGACCCGCTCAGCTTTGTTCTCGGGGCGGGTGAAGCATGCCCAGTCTCCCCACACCTTCACTTCAAGCATCGTCCTCCCTCCTTTTTCACTACGTGACAGTCCTTTCAACGTTGAGGTGTTCCAGCATGCCCAGCTTGGGATGGTAGGTTCCGCTCCACTCCCAAAGGCCGGGAGTAAGCAGTTGCACTAAGCCATCCTGCTCAAGTTGATTCAACTTGTCTCGGTAAACGTTAACTAGATAGGGTTGTAAGGCCCGCATTGACTTGCGATTGATTCTACAGGATAGGATTTCTGCCACTTTACTAGGCTCATAGCCTCGGATCACGACAGGTACGGTGTCCCCAGAGATCATTTTGAATTCCTCCGCCACGGTTGGATAGTCAAATCGCTCTCTTTTCGCCTGAATATCGTGTGCGTCACGGTTTACAGAGGTTTGATACAAAGTGTGAAAGTATCGTTGAAAGGTCTCAAGCTTTTCCAGGTTCGCGTTTTGAGCAAGCAGAGTCTCGGCTAAACCAGTGGCTGCCTTGTATACACCTCGTGGAAGCGAGTGGTCTTCTGGTTTAAACACAATAACACGTCCCTTTTTCTCTAACTCCCCTTCGCGATTACAGCGTCCAGCTGCTTGCACAATCGAGTCCAGTGGTCCCAAAGTTCGCATAACCAGGGGAAAGTCAAGATCTACTCCTGCTTCTACAATCTGTGTGGACACCACACGGCATGGACTTCCCTTCTTTAGCCTCTCTCGTATTTCCTTGAGCGTGACGAGGCGATGAGCAGGACACATATTCGTTGATAGGTGCAGCGCATCGGGATCGTCAAGTGCAGCAAAGAGTGAACGCGCCTGTGCTTTGGTATTCACAATACATAAAGCCTGCTTTCTTTCTCTCATCCGTTCTGCAACATCTTCCCAGCTCCACGATTCATCTGAATGTATCTCGTAACGAACGCGAGACAAGCTGTAAAAATACCGCTGTGGTTCAGGTGCAATCTCGCAAATGTCCGCAAGGGCAGGAAATCCCAGTGATTCGTCCAGCGCTGGCTGTGTCGCGGTGCACAAGACAACGCTTGTCCCATAGCGCGGTTGTACCAGCTCGCTCAGAACGTCCAATATCGGGTTGAGCAATGGAATGGGAAGCATTTGTGCTTCGTCCAACACAATGACTGAACGAGCTAGGTTATGCAGCTTACGCACCTTACTCGGACGATTGGAGAACAGGCTTTCGAAGAGCTGTACGGTAGTAGTAACGATGATGGGGGCATCCCAGTTATCGGTAGCTAGACGCGCCCAATTTTCTTGGTCTTGCTCGTCATCCTTGATGGCCAAAGCTGAATGGTGTTCAAGCACATTCTGTGGCCCGACAATCTCGCGGAATTCTTCTGCGGTTTGTTCGATGATACTTGTATAAGGGATAGCAAAGATTACCCGTTGTAGATTGTGCACCTGCGCATGCTTAAGGGCGAAAGCAAGCGCCGTACGAGTTTTGCCACCGCCAGTGGGAACACTCAACCGAAAGAAGCCAGTACGTTCGGCGCTCTTGTCCAAGGCGGCATGGTAGATCTCTCTGCGCGCCTGATTGATGTCAGTATGCGGGGCGGTGTTGATCAGTTCATCTTGGTTCTCTATCACGGTTTTCAATAGATCGTCGATAGACGACAACTCCTGTTCGCGATGTGCATGCTTCTCAGGATTGAGCCACGCCTCGGTGTCGAGATAATCGGCATCGACAAGGCAACTCAGAAGCATGCGGACAAAGAATTCTCGTGACAGGTTACTGGGAAGAAGCGGCAGCGCTGGTTCAGTATCTAGCAGGGCTTTGAGCTCTTGCATTTTCTGTACGCCAATCTGGATAGCTTGAGAGACATCAGTATCACGGCTCTTACGAGCCAGCCTCTCTTCCAGAGACGCCAGATCAGCCAACCCGGCATGGTGAGAAGCAATTGGCCAAGCCAGTTCCGCTCCTTGTGCCGTCTGACCAAGCTGTGGATATTTCTGGCTGTAAACAGTGCGCGCTACCAACATCCCTGCGCTGGAATGGTCCGGCCCACGCATGGCCCCTTGCCAGCCGTTCTTACGTGCACGTTCGGACTCCTCAAGATACCGTTGAAAGGCAGGATTGAATTTACCTAGGTCATGAAGCAGGCCGATCCAGTATGCAAGATCTCCTGCGCCAAAAGGCTCAGCAAACAACCTTGCCTTTTCGGCAACAGCGTATAGATGCTCAGATAACGGTTGCCACTCACCTGTCGCTCCCGATGTGTGCGCGTAATAGATCCTGTCTGTCAATTCTTCATCCTTTCTTTGAAGGTTCGAGATTTGCGAATCATCTCGTTTATCTAGGATAGGGCAAATGCCAAAAGAATGTCAAGAGATTCGGAGCCCCAAATACAGTGAAGTGATAGGCGGTACCAGTTGGTGGTTTCTTGACAGGATCCAATGGGCAACAGAACTACCTTTCTATTTGCCGCTCGCCCAGCAGGCACTGCTATTGATATACTCGCTCGCATCCTGCTGCCATCCCGCTAAGATTCTTCCTATCGTTAAGATTTCCATTCTTAATGGGCTAAGATTTGTTCTTAACACCAAGTACACAAGGTGTCGCTGGGCCATTGGCAACCGTTTTAATAACTCATCTCTCCCACGTAAAGAAGGGATTGCACCTCGCACACGACCGTCTGAGATTGCCCAACTCGAATTGTCATTCCGCGTAGAAGCACCACACAAACCATGAAAGGGATGAGGAATTGATGACTTGATCAGTACACTAGAGGCGCGAACCAGGCGGTTGCGTGGAAACTCATCTTCGATGTTGGGATTTGACTCAGGCCGATCGTCTTCCGACGCAGCAACGTTGCAGCCCCACTGAAGTAAGACTTAGGGCAGGCAAGCTGCAACGTTACACAAGCATGAACGCACCTTGCTTACCTCGCCAGACAAGCTGGGGATCGAGATCCGGGTTGCGCCGTTCGTAGGCGATACGAAGCGGAGTTTGCTCCTCCTTGCGCATCACCGACTGATACTCGGCAGTAGGGATGTTCTTGCGGGACGCCTCTTCGTGTGTGAACGTCTCGACGTTCTTTGGACTCTTCTTCTTGGGAGTTCTCTTTGCCATGTTCGCGTCCTTATGACCTTGTCTGTTTCTGATCTTTCATCTGCGCAACCACTGCTCGCCCTTTTGTTGTTAGTCGATACTTCTGCTTACTGCTCCGCGG
>CAYQFN010000070.1:0-8613 GCA_964416685.1 uncultured Thermotogae bacterium
AATCCTAAATCTGCTCGAACAGCTCCTTCTCCGCCCCACAATCGGGGCAGGTCCAGCCATCAGGCAGGTCCTCAAACGCCGTTCCCGGGGCAACCCCTGTCGTTGGATCGCCTGCCGCCGGATCGTAGATGTATCCACACACCGTGCATTCCCACCTATCCATCATCCACCTCCTGTGAAGCTTCTTCCCTACTATCTTCTGTGTCTTCAGCCTCTTCTTGATCCTGAGCCTCTTGCTCTTCTTCTTTCTCTTCTTCCGGCTCCTCGGGCAGATCGCCCACATGGAATCGGAACTCCTCCACACTAGATAGGCCGAAGTAGCGCAGGAATTCATCTGTCACATATAAAAGCAGAGTGCGCCCCTGATCCTCGGCACGAATGAGGCGACGTTCGAGGAGCTCCTGCACGTGTTTGTACGCCTTGTTTCCCCGTGCCTTCACCAGGTCGGCCTGCGTCAGCGGGTGATTATAGGCGATCATCGCCAGGCTGCGCAGTACCGGACGCGATATGTCCTGCTGCGGGGCAAGGTGAGCAACGGTATCAATGTAGGCCCGCTTCACCTGAAACATCGACTTGCCATCCTCTACGTGTAGCTCGATCCCGTGCGCGTCGAGGCGGAATTCGTCCTCTATCTGCGCTAAGATGCGTTCCACATAGGCTAGCGACGCTCCGCCGATGATCCGCGCCAGCTTATGCCGCGTCAGCGGCTGTGGCGAGAGGAAGAGGGCCGCTTCAACAAGAGCCTGATCGTGCTCTATGTCACTTTCCTGCGTATCTGGCATCTGCTCTCCCATACCACAAATTGAGGGATTTAACGATTGAATGATCGGGGGATTGTCAAGTCGCTCAATCCCTCACTCGCAGAATCTCTCAATTCACTCCTCACTCTGCCTCCTGTGGCAGCATGATCGTGATGTCTCCGAGGAACTCCTCCTGTTGGCAAGTAATCTCTCCCTGTGCCATTAAGTGAAGGACCTCGAAGAAGTAGCTGATACGCTCGTCCTTATCTCCGCGTTCCAGCAGGCGGAAGAAGCTGATCACACGATGGCCTCTCAGGAGATTCTTGATCTTGGTGAACAGGGAATGGAGCCTCTGGCCGAAGTCCGGCCCTCCCAGCTCGAAATCATCGAATAAATCGTCCCCCTCCTCTTCGACACGCTGCGCATGCCGCTTGCCCCGGCGGAAGCTGACCTTCATCGCCGCGGTGAGTGCCCGCCTGAGGTCGAAGATCGTCACCTGACGCCGCGGACGTCGAAATAGCGGAAGAGCAAATTCCTCCGGCTCCTCAGGTGCCTCCCATTGCGCCGCCTCCTCTTCGATCGCTTCTTCCAGCTCGTCGATGAGTCCGTCCCTGTCTGCGGGTCGCGCGGAGGCGAGGAGATCGTCGGACTGCATGCGAAGGAGGATGGAGCAGGTGAGAACCATTCGCCCCGATACCTCGAAGCGGAGCTCGCGCAGCGCGTCCACGTAGTCGCGGTAGCGGTGTGCCAGCTCGACGATGTCGATGTCCCACGGGTCCATGTCCACGGTCAGCCGCTGCAGAAGCCCTTCCCACGTCTCTTCTAACAGATCGGTGATTGGGATCTCGGCGATTGTAAGTCCATCCATCCGGTTCATATCTCCTCTAGTTCAGATTGAGCGCGAGTATCTGCGACGCGCCATTCTTGATTGTCACCCCATAGGCCCGGTCAGCGTGACGAACTGTTTCCTCATTGTGTGAGACAACGATCACCTGAATCTTATTGGCATACTCCCGCAGCATCCGCCCGAGGCGGGTGATGTTCATTCGATCGAGCGCAGCGTCGATCTCATCGAGGACGAAGAACGGTGCCCGTTGGTACTCTTGCAGAGCAAAGATAAACGCCGTAGCAACCAGGGTTTGCTCGCCGCCAGAGAGGGCGTCAATCACGTGCGGTTCCTTGTCCGGCGGATTGGCCTTGATCAACAGGCCGGAGGAGATGTTGCCCTCCTCCTCCAGTTCGAGCGAGGCTGATCCGCCGCTGAACAGCTTAGTAAACGTGTGGTTGAACTTGGAATTGATTGCCTCCAGCGTCTCCATGAACCGCTCCCGCTTTCGCTCCTCGATTTGCCCGATCAGCGCCTCGATCTCACGCTTCTCCGCTTCCAGGGCCTCAAAGCGATCGCGAAACTCGTTGTACTCGCGCTCGTAGAGCGCATATTCGTCGATGGCACGCATGTTGATCGGCTCCAGCCGCCGCAGTTGTCGTCGATTGCTCTCAATGCGCCTCTCAAGATCGCTCACCGATCCCTCGATGTACTCAGAGGGACCACGTTCTTCTTCCCCCAGCGTTTCCAGCTCGGCCTGCGCCTCCGCCTCCTGTCGCTCGTAGCGCGTCATGCTGCGGCGCAGATTCTCCAGGTCCCTGTACGCCTGGCGGCGTTCCTCCCGCAACGCGCGCAACTCATCGCTACGCGCGCTCGCCTCTCCCTTAGTCTCCTTATTCTTGTCCTGTTGCTCTGAAAGCACCTTCTCCTTGTCTACAAGCTTCTCAGTGAGTGGCTCGATCTCCTCGCGCAACTTGGCTATCTCGCGATTAATCCGCGATATTTGCTGCCGCTTCTTCGCCGTATCGAAGGTCGTATCCGATGCCTTCTTCTCCGCACGATTGCCCTTGCCCGCGCGCCAGCCACCGGTGAGCGCCCCACCCTTGCTCTGCAGGTCGCCGTCCAGGCTGATCGCACGTACACCATCGACATCGCGCACCGCGGCGAGGTTCTCCACGACGATCGCATCGGAAAGGATGTACTCAAAGGCACGGCGATACTTGGGGTCAAAGTCGACGAGGTTGATCGCGTAGTCGATCACCCCGGGAAGCTTGAGGGCGTCGGCGGAGGCGAGGCTCTTGCGCCCAACGACAAGCCGACGCAACGGAAGGATGCGCGCCCGGCCAAGGCGATTCTTCTTCAGGTAGTCTATACACTCGATAGCCGTCTCCCGGGAATCGACCACGACATCGTTCATGTGCCCGCCGGCAGCGGTCTCAAAGGCCACCTCAAACCCGTCGCGCGGCTTGGAGAGGGAGGCGATCGTGCCGTACACACCGCCACGCTTCCGTTCGAAAAGGGCCTGCACAGCTCGATTCCTTCCTGAAATCGTGGGCTGTGCTTGGGTCTGTGCCTTAATCTTCGCGACCTCGTTAATCATCTCCTGCAGATTCCTCACCTGCTGCTGCTTAAGCTCGATCTGTCCCTTGCGATTCATGATCTCAGAGCGGAGGCGTTCAACCTCCTTGACAAGGGCAATCTGATCACCCCCCTCCAGGTCCTCGCGCATCCCTTCGAGTTCCCATTCCTTGTTCTCGACCGCCAGATCGAGCCTCGTGACCTCCGCTTCCAGCGCCTCGATCCGCTGAGCCATCCCCTCGCGTTCCGCCTTGGCTCGCTCCAGTCTCTCGACAAGCTTCTCACGCTGACGGTGCCGGATCGATTCCTGCAGCAGACTCTGCTCCTGCGTCAGACGCTGGTACTCGATGGCGGCATCGCGCTCTCTGGCCAGGTTGAGCAGGCGGCGATGCCGCTCGGCGAGGATTACCCGGTGGGTGTTCAACTTCGTCTTCACGTCCTTCAGTTCAGCGATCGACTTCTTGCGTTTCTCGTCATAGGCAGCGATGCCGCTCACCTCATCGATGATCTCCCGTCTCATCTTCGGATTACGCTTGATGATCTCCGTGATGCGCCCCTGAGCGATGAGCTGCTGGCCATCGGGATCGATCCGTCCCGTCTCAAGCACACGATCGACCATCGCCCGCGAGCACGCCTTTCCCATGAACGTGTACGTCGATGACTTGCGCGTGATCCTGCGCCCGAGCGTTATCTCCGGGACATCACCGTCATCGAAGAACTGGTTGAAGTCACCATCGCTGTTGTCGAGATAGAGCGTCACCTCCGCCGTATCCGCTGGCGACAGTCGCTCCCCACCGTTGAATATCAGGTGCTCCAAGCGCTCGGCGCGCATCTGCGAGGAGCGCCGCCCCATGACAAAGCTGAGCGCATCGAACAGGTTAGACTTTCCGGCCCCATTTTCGCCGATGACGGCAGTCATCCCGTCGAAGAACGGCACGACTGTCTTGTTGCGAAACGACTTAAATCCGTTCAGTTCAAGCTTATTGATCTTGGTCATTGCCCTTGTTCCATCTTTCCTTCCTTGTCGGAGAAAAGGCTAAGCTGTTCGATCCCTGGCCGGTCAGTGGAAATAGGTTGCGGTCGCGAGCGCACACTCGCTGAAAGAAACTGCTCGATCTTGTAGCGATTGTAGTCATTTGGTACGGCAATCCCCGCTTCCCAACGGATGATCGATGGTATAGAAACACCCAGTTTTTCCGCGACCGATCGCTTACTCCAGCCACTCTCCAAACGGAAGTGCCGCAACCGTTGACCTAGACTGTCCATCAACCCCCTCCCTGCACTAGTTTACAAATATAACTTGTGTTACACGACAGTGCAAAAAAAGGGAGGGGCTCGCAGCCCCACCCTGTTATGCGTTCCAACCCCCCTCATCACATCTCTACTTCATGAATCCCCAAATCAGAGCACCGAGACCGGCAAGGAGACCAACGATGGAAATGAAGTATAGTCCATCGACCTGGCTCTTGAGTTCCTTGAGGCCAGCTCCGCCCTCCAGCGCGGCAATGCGCGCGTCGTGATCCTCGATAAGGTTCTTGTTAGCAAGGATGCTGGCCTGATTTGCGCTGACACCGTTTGAAAGATCCGCGATCGCTTGATCAAACCCACCCAGCTTGGCACGGTTGTTGTCGATCTTGATCGACAGCGCGCTCATCGAGCGTTCGAGCTCGATGACCTTCTTCTTGAATGTCCCTACATCTTCGTCTTCCAGCTCCTTCACGCGCTCGTTCAGGGCTGCCTGCCCCTTATTAAGAGCGGCGATATCGGACATCATGCTGTCCTTAAAAGCGGCAAACTGATCACTTTGATCGGCAAAGCTCGCTGAGAGAGCATCGTACTTGTCACTCAGGCCGGATACGCCGGACTGCAACGTGGTGATGTTTCCCTGAATTGAGGCTAGCTCCGCCGTGACGCTGTCCTTGAATGCGGCGAACTCATCGCTGAAATCCGCAAAACTCGCAACGAGTGCATCGTACTTGTCGCCCAAAGCCGACAAATTCTTGTTCGTGCCGTCAAGCGAAGCGGTGATCGATTTCTGAAAGTCATCGCAGGAGGCTGACAATTCAGAAAGGCCGGATTCAAGCGCGGTCGCTCGCACCAGTAGCTCTTGCTGAGTGGAAGAGAGACCGTCTACGTCGCTCCGCAGACCATCCAATTTTCCTTGTGCCGTGTTTGCCCAGTTTTTCAGATTCGCTTGACCAGCGGAGAGACCATCTACGTCCGTGCTTAGCCCGATTATCTTCCCTTCCGCTGTCTTGATTTCCACAGAGATCGCCTGAACAACATCCTTCAAGTCGCCCAACCGACTATTCAGGTCAGCGACGTCGGCCATGTTCCCCTTCACTTCGCCCACAATCTCATTCATAAACGTCTGTAGGCCGCCAAAGGCATTATTGACACCAGCAAACGCCTCACTCAGTTGTCCTAGTTCCTGCTGCAGCAGGTCATCGTGCGCTGCCGTTGCAGTCGCGTCTCCTTGTGCGTAGCCGACTGTTAGGAAGAGCATGCTAAGCACAAGCACACCTATCGTCATCACGAGCACTTTCTTCATAGTATTCCTCCTTCTTCTATTCTCCACCACTCGGTCCTTGCTCTTGTACTCCGTACGATAAGCCTAGCCCGCAAAGAGATTGGATATAGAGACCGGGGTTGTTAGAGGGACGCCGTTTTGTCGTGCGCATGAAAGACAGATGTCCGCACTCATCCTCCCAGGTAAGGAACAAGAGCTGCTACGCGCTCGGAAGGGTACGCTCGTTGCCATGCGCACAGTTCGAAAGTTAGAGCGGACTGCACAAGAAGAGCGATACGAGTGAATCATCCCTTGTTAACGTGCCTTGAAGCCCCTGCACGTGCATGGTAGAATGGCGTGATTTCGCCTTGTGCAGGTGAGGGCAGAAACAGGAGAACTAGCGATTTGCGGGAGCTGGCTGCTGCAACAGAGCCAGTAAAGCCAAAAGCAGTATAAAAGGGGTGTGTGCAGCAACATGACTGTTCTAATTGTGATACCAGCCTTAATTTCCGTCTTGGCGCTGTTGAGCGCGTTCCTATTCAACCGTTCGGTGGTGCGTAAGGCACAGGGTACCGACCGGATGAAGGAAATACAGGGATACATCCGCTCGGGGGCGTTTACGTTCATGCTGGAAGAGGCCCGCGTGATGGGGATTACGATCGTTATCATCGGTGCAATCCTGTGGATCCTCTTCTATTGGGAGATCGCAGTGGCGTTCTGGATCGGGTCGCTCCTCTCGATGGCCGCCGGCTTCATCGGGATGAACGCAGCGACCCACGCTAACGCCCGCACGACGCATGCAGCGCGCAAGTCCTTCAAGAACGCGCTCAACGTCGCCTTCTCCGGAGGGAGCGTCATGGGCCTCTCCGTAGCCGGTCTGGCACTAGGGGGGCTCGTCATAATCGTGGTCCTCTTCCATAAGTGGTTCGAACCGAGCACGTTACACATCGAGACACGGTACTTATTTGGCGTGAAGTCAATGGGAGTCAACTTCATCCGCGGAGCGCTGATTGTCAGTGCCTACTCGATGGGGGCCTCCCTCGTCGCCCTGTTCGACCGCGTCGGCGGCGGAATCTACACCAAGGCCGCGGATATGGCCGCCGATATGGTGGGAAAGGTGGAGATGCACATCCCCGAGGACGACCCCCGCAACCCGGCGACGATCGCCGACAACGTCGGTGACAACGTAGGTGATGTCGGTGGACTCGGCGCGGATCTCTTAGAGTCGTTCATCGGCGCGATCATCTCCGTCATCGTCATGGTCTTGTATATCTACGTCGGACGGGGTAACGCGAGTATCCAAGGCTTGATTCAGAAGCTTGGTTTCTCCGCTGGTCTGAACGAGACGACGTACTGGTGGGTATTACTTGCCCCGCTGATGATCGTCGCTGGTGGGACATTCTCCAGCCTGCTCGCGATCCTGTACATCCGCTTCTCCCGCCGGAAGGAGGGGATGCAGCAGGTCCTGATGAACGGGACGCGCCTCGCGGCTTTCTTCACCGCAGTGACGACGTTCCTCTTCTGCTACTTCTCCCCTCTGGGCCTCAACATCTTCTACGAGGTGCTCCTCGGCCTGATCGCCGGAATAGCGATCGGCTTCTTCTCCGAGTACTACACGTCAACGAGCTACAAGCCAACACGCGAACTCGCTCGCATGAACCAAGACGGGCCCGCAATCGCGGTCACCGAGGGGATGGCGTTGGGAATGATGAGTACCCTCCTTCCGGTGGTCGTCATCGCTGGGGCAACGATCGCCGCCTACCAGCTCGGCGGACTCCTTGGGGTGGCGTTCACCGCGATGGGGATGCTGTCCTTCGTCGCGATGACCGTCGCCGTGGATACCTACGGTCCGATCGCCGATAACGCGGGTGGAATAGCCACCATGACTGATCTTCCCCCCGAGGTGCGCGAGCGGACCGATAAGCTCGATTCGATCGGGAACACTACCGCCGCTATCGGAAAGGGGTTCGCCATCGGATCGGCCGCCTTTGCCTCTCTCGGCCTGATCTCTGCCTTCATGTGGTCGGCAATCGGCAGCGCATCACAGGTCGTCGCACCGCAGCTACCGATCGTCGGGCAGATCGGGGGACAGTTCTCGCCAACCGGGAGTCCGATCGAAGTGGGAGCGTTCGTCATCGCCGGCTTAATGCTCGGGGCGATGGTCCCCTACGTCTTCTCCGCGCTCCTCATCCGCGGGGTCAGTCGTACGGCCGGGATCCTTGTGGAAGAGATCCGCCGCCAGTTCAAGGAGAGGCCCAAGATCATGACAGGGGAAGAGACGGCCGACTACAATAAGTGCATCAGCATCACCGCACACGGGGGGCTGCACAAGATGTTCCTCCCGGCGATGATCGCCGTCATCACCCCGCTCGCCTTCGGGCTGATCTTCGGCCGCTACGCCCTCGGCGGACTCCTGATCGGAGCACTCCTATCAGCGATCCAGCTTGCCATCTACTGCGGAAACTCAGGTGGCGCGATGGATAACGCGAAGAAGTACATCGAGGAAGGGCACTTCGGCGGAAAGGGTTCTGAGGCACACGACGCAAGCATAGTCGGGGACACGGTCGGCGATCCGCTCAAGGACACGGTTGGCCCGTCGCTTGATATCTTGATCAAGCTGATGAGCGTAATCGCGCTTGTCTTCGCCTCGCTCTTCCCGGTCTACCCGATCTTCATGTAAGGGACCGCAAGGATCCGTACTAACACCGGGCCCTGTCTTAAATGGCGGGGCCCGTTTCTGTTCGCCGTGTTCGCTCTGTACATCCCAAGGAATCACGATTCGAAGGAATCACGAATGTCATAAATGGGATGAATCACACAAATCATCAACATTCAGAAAAGCATGCAGTGAGGAAGGAACAAGGCCGCTGACTTGATCATTCTTGATATCCGTGAGACTTATTTCATTCGTGCCATTCGTGATCCTTAGCTGTTTGAGAAACCGCAAACACATGCCCTGG
>CAYQFN010000071.1:0-8576 GCA_964416685.1 uncultured Thermotogae bacterium
GTGTTCCGGAGTGGAACCCGGACAACTGCATCCAGTGCAACTTCTGCTCCTTCGTCTGCCCGCATGCGGCGATCAGGCCGGTGCTGGCAACGGATGAAGAGCTTGCCGATGCACCGGATAAATTCGTTACCGTCCCAGCTAAGGGAAAAGGGCTTGACGGCTTCCGATTCCGCGTTCAGGTGAGCGTTCTCGACTGCACCGGCTGTGGAAGCTGTGTCTCCGTCTGCCCCGGGATGAAGGGTGAAAAGGCACTCACGCTGAAGCCGCTCGCCACTCAGACCGAGGTGCAGGTGAAGAACCACCAATTCTCCTCGCAGCTTCCCGTTCATGACAACGTCATCGGGCCGGAAACAGTTAAGGGGAGTCAGTTCCGCCAGCCGCTGTTCGAGTTCTCGGGGGCATGCCCCGGTTGCGGCGAAACCCCGTACGTCAAGCTGGCCACACAACTGTTCGGCGACCGAATGTTGATCGCCAATGCCACCGGTTGCTCCTCGATTTACGGAGGCTCCGCGCCAGCCTCGCCGTACTGCATTAATAAAGACGGTCACGGTCCGGCGTGGGCGAATTCACTATTTGAAGACAACGCCGAGTACGGCTTCGGGATGAACCTAGCCATGCAAGCCCGGCGTGATCGCCTCTCGCGGCTGGTCTCAGACGCGATCGAAAGTGACGTCTCAGCAGAGATCAAGGCCGCACTGAGCGACTGGCTCGCAAGCAAAGACAATGCGGAAGGATCGCGCGCCGCCGGTTCTAGGCTCGTCTCCCTGCTTGAAAGTGAGGCTGGAAGGAATGATCTGCTCAAGCAGATCCTATCGATGAAGGACCTTCTGACGAAGAAGTCGATCTGGATCTTCGGTGGAGACGGCTGGGCGTACGACATCGGCTACGGTGGCCTCGACCACGTCCTGGCGATGAACAAGGACGTTAACGTTCTTGTCATGGATACCGAGGTCTACTCCAACACCGGCGGGCAGTCCTCCAAAGCGACCCCGACCGGCTCGGTGGCAAAGTTCGCCGCCTCCGGGAAGAAGACGAAGAAGAAGGACCTCGGGCGGATGTTCATGAGCTACGGCTACGTCTACGTCGCCTCCGTGGCGATGGGGGCGAACATGAACCAATGCCTGAAGGCGTTCCTCGAGGCCGAGGCATATCCCGGCCCGAGCATCATCATCTCCTACGCCCCATGCATCAACCAGGGTCTGAAAAAGGGAATGGGCAAGTCGCAGGAGGAGGAGAAGTTGGCCGTGCAGGTTGGATACTGGCCCCTTTACCGCTACGATCCGCGCCTGAAAGCGCAGGGCAAGAACCCGTTCATCCTCGACTCCAAGGAGCCAACGGGAGACTTTCACGAGTTTCTGATGGGAGAGGTGCGCTACTCGAGCCTCGTAAAGACCTTCCCTGATGAAGCGAAAAAGCTGCACGCGCGACTCCAAGCAGAGTGCAATGAACGGTATCAGGAGTACAAGAAGTTGGCCGAAACATAGACCGGGCTCTTCTTGAGGAGCAGCTACTGAAAGCGGGCCCGGCCGATGGTCGGGCCCGCTTTCCTCAGCCTTCGATCGTAAGCCTGGTTGCGCACTTGCCGATGTTGACAACTGGCCAAGCAAGATGTGCACAGCAAGCGCTGGAGGCGTATGCCAGATAACGCTTCATCTGGATATAGGACAGCATGCACGTGGAGGCGATTGGGTGAACGTTGACAAGGATTTGAAGGTTCTGCGGGCAATCCGCGATCGCCGGAGTGCGCGCGTTTTCCTCGATATGCCTGTGGAAGCCGCGGCAATCAAGCGCATCCTCGAAGCTGGTCACCTGGCAGCATCCGGCGCGAACAGGCAGCCGTGGCGCTTCGTCGTGGTCGATGATCCAACGATCAAGAGCAATCTTCGCTCAATCTGTGAAGAGGCGGAGACAAGATACTACGCTAACGCTGACGAAGAACTGCGCACATGGTTTGCTTCTCATTCGATCAGTCCGAGCAAGCCATTTCTGGAACGAGCGCCCGTCCTGATCGCCGTCTTCTTCGACCCGCACGCCCCCTACGCCATCCCCTCGGTATGGATCGCCATCGCACACATGCTGCTGCAAACTACGGAAGAAGGGTTGTACTCACTGGCTTACACCCCTTCTGGGGCAAAATTGGGCCCGGAACTTGGGGTTCCATCAGAGTATCGCGTGGCGGCCCTACTTCCAATAGGGCATGCCAATAGGCCAGTGCACCAGCCGCGTTTACCACTGTCGCAGGTGGCGTCGCTTAACAGATACGGCGTGCCATTCGAGGTTTAGTAATGGTGTGCGCTAAGAACGCATACGGCACTTCTCGCGCAGGCCTTCTTCGTTCTTGATGACGATACGATAGCGGCTCTTGTCGAGGATCCCTTCGCGCGCGAAGCGGTTGAGCGCGAGTGTCGTGTTCTCCCGCGCCGAGCCGATCATGTCTGCCAGGTCCTTGTGCGTCAAATGAAAGCCAATCAGGATCCCGTCCTTTGTCTTAACTCCGTACTCATTGGAGAGCTTGAGGAGCTGCCGCGACAGGCGCGCTTGGATGTCCTTGAATGCGAAGTCCTCCAGCGTCTCCTCGAGAACGCGAGTCCTACCGGCGAAGTGCTGGAGCATCAGTTGCAAGTAAAAGGGGTCGCTGTTCACCGCATCGACAAAGTCCTTCTTGCTCACCCGCCTAACGTAAGAGTCTTCAATCGCCGCCGCCAAATAACGCCTCACCTTCTCGCCAACCAGGCACATCTCACCGAATATTTGGTCTGGATCGAGGATAGCGATGGTGAGTGTCTTACCGCTCTCATCCAGAAAGGATACCTTGATTCTTCCTTCTTCCACGAGGTAGACAGCGTTGCTGGGAGTTCCTGGGTGAAATACCGTCTCCCCCCGTTCCACGTCGATCGATTCGCCCATCCCCGCTAGCAAATCCTTAATGCTCATCTTATCACGAACCGATTGCATCATCTGACCCCCTTAGGTTCTACATGGCAAGGGTAAGCTGGCTGCTGGGGCTGTTCGAGGAAAAGACACGCTCTGAGAGGTAAAGTTCCCGGTAAGAAAAGGTAACATGCGTCACCTTTAGGAAAGGAATACGGGAGAAAAGGGATAGCGTGATACATGTCAAAGTGTGTGCTGGTCTGAAACTCCCTAAAAAGGAGGTGATCCAGCCGCAGGTTCTCCTACGGCTACCTTGTTACGACTTCACCCCTCTTGCGGAGGTTACCCTCGGCGCCCTTTGATAGGACGACTTCAAGTACCCCCCACTCGGTTGGTGTGACGGGCGGTGTGTACAATCCCCGAGTACATATTCACCGCGGTATGGCTGACCCGCGATTACTAGCGATTCCGGCTTCATGTGGTCGAGTTGCAGACCACAATCCGAACTAAGGAAGGTTTTTATGGATTGGCTCCACCTTACGGTATTGCGACCCTTTGTACCCCCCATTGTAGCATGTGTGTCGCCCTGGGCATAAGGGCCATGATGACTTGACGTCATCCCCTCCTTCCTCCGGCTATTCACCGGCAGTCTCGTCAGAGTCCCCGGCATTACCCGCTGGCAACTGACGACAGGGGTTGCGCTCGTTCCGGGACTTAACCCTACGTCCCACGACACGAGCTGACGACAGCCATGCATCACCTGTGCTAGCTCCCCTACCCGAAGGTAGGGGTCGTCACCCTTTCAGGTTCCTACCACTAGTATGTCAAGCCCAGGTGAGGTTCTTCGCTTATCATCGAATTAAACCACGTGCTCCACCGCTTGTGCGGGGACCCGTCAATTCTCTTGAGTTTTAGCCTTGCGGCCGTACTCCCCAGGCGGTTCACTTAACGCGTTAGCTTCGGCACCGATCAATCTAAGCGACCGACACCAAGTGAACATCGTTTGGGGCGTGGACTACGGGGGTATCTAATCCCCTTCGCTCCCCACGCTTTCACGCTTCAGCGTCGGTAGCAGGCCAGGGGGTTGCCTTCGCCATCGGGGTACCTCACAGTATCTACGCATTCCACCGCTACTCTGTGAGTTCCACCCTCCTCTCCTGCACCCAAGCCGAGCAGTTTCATCTGACCTTCCTCAGTTAAGCTGAGGGCTTTCACAGGTGACTTGCCCAACCGCCTAGACGCCCTTTACGCCCAGTAATTCCGGATAACGCTTGCATCCTTCGTCTTACCGCGGCTGCTGGCACGAAGTTAGCCGATGCTTATTCCTGGAGTACCGTCATCGGACGAGCATTTCCTCTCGACCTTATTCTTCCCCCAGAAAAGGAGTTTACAACCCGAAGGCCTTCATCCCCCACGCGGTGTCGCTCCGTCAGACTTTCGTCCATTGCGAAAGATTCCCCACTGCTGCCTCCCGTAGGAGTCTGGGCCGTATCTCAGTCCCAATGTGGCTGATCGTCCTCTCAGACCAGCTACCCATCATTGCCTTGGTAGGCCATTACCCTACCAACAAGCTAATAGGCCGCGGTCCCCTCCCCTTGCGACGGCAGGACCGTCTTTGGAACAAGCCCCATCGGGCTTGAACAATATCGGGTATTAGCCTCCCTTTCGGTAGGTTGTCCCCGTCAAGAGGGCAGGTTGACCACGTGTTACTCACCAGTTCGCCGCTCCGTCACCAGTCATCATGTCCCGAAGGAAAATCTGTCTGGCTCGATCGCTCGACTTGCATGTGTTAGGCGCACCGCTAGCGTTCATCCTGAGCTGGGATCAAACTCTCTTAGTTTTAGCTTTTGATCCTTAGTGTTAACTCAAAATTGACAAGGTTCCTCATTAACGAGGAACTCATTATCACGCTATCCACTTTTCAATGACCAGTCACTACAAACGGAAGTATAACAAGCCTCGCAGCGCGTGTCAAGCAAATCCGAAAGGTAAATGGATGACCGTTATGCGCACACTTTCTCTTCCGTTGTTGCTTCGTACTTATGTAAGTATACTCCTGGCTATAAGGAGGCTGCAAGGTGAGCAATAGACGGATCGGGGTCCTCGCGGGCGGTGATTCTCCAGAGCGAGAGGTATCGCTTGTCTCGGGGGAGCACGTGCTGGCCGCACTACGTGAAACCGGACATGACGCTGTCCTTCTCTCCATACAGACCGCGGATGACATCGTCAGCGCACTCTCAGGGATCGATACCGCATTCAACGTCCTCCACGGAGGAGCGGGAGAGGACGGGACGATCGCCCTGCTGCTCGATGTACTCGGAGTATCTTATCCAGGCTCGCGCCCCCAGGCGTGCGCGCGGGCGATGGATAAAGCCCGAGCCAAGGAGATCATGAAGCGCAAGGGCGTTCCTGTGCCGTCCGGGAGCGTATACCAGAACAACCAGGAGATCACTGCCTTCTGTGAGGAAGCGCTCACCCAGTACGGTCTCCCCCTCGTCATCAAGCCGTGCGGCCAGGGATCGAGCATCGGTGTACACATCGTCACCGATACGGATGACCTCATAGAAACGGCACGAGAGGTACAAGCGCAGTTTGGCCCCTTCCTTATCGAGAAATACATTCCGGGGCGAGAGCTGACTGCGGGAATTCTGCGCACAGAGGATGGTGACGAGGTTCTGCCGCTCGTAGAGATCCTGCCCAAGAAGGCGTTCTTCAACTACTCGGCCAAGTACGACGAGGGGATGGCTGAATTCGTCGTTCCAGCTAAGATAGATAGAGCGATCTCCGGGACGATTGGAGAAGTGAGCCTTGCCGCACACCGGGCGATCGGGTGCTTCGGCTACTCACGCGTGGACATCCGCCTAGCCCCCGACGGAATGCCGTACGTCTTGGAAGTGAATACAAACCCTGGAATGACGCCGATGAGCGATCTCCCCCGCGCTGCGGCCGCGGCAGGGATCGATTTTCCTAGTCTCGTACAGATGATGCTCGAAACAGCAAAGTAAGGAGGGTGATATGAAGATAACATGGATCGGACACGCGTGTTTCCTGATTGAAGGAAAAGATATAAAAGTGATGACGGACCCATATGACGAGCACATCCCCTACAGGGCGCCGAGTTTCCCAGCCGACGTAGTTACGGTGAGCCACGAGCACTCCGACCACAACGCGGTTCATCGTATTCCCGGATCTCCAGAGATCGTACGCGGGGCAGGGGAACACACAGCACATGGCGTCAGCTTCACGGGGATCAGAACGTTTCACGACGAGGAACAGGGGAAGAAGCGGGGGGAGAACACGATCTTCACCTTCGCCATCGATGGAATCAATCTCGCCCACTTTGGCGACTTGGGACACATGCTAAACGCGGAACAACTGGCCCAGTTGGCCAACGTGGAGGTAGCCATGATCCCTGTTGGTGGATACTTCACCATCGATGCGGCGCAGGCAGCCGCGATTGTAGCGCAACTTCCGCACGTCAAGGTGATCCTCCCCATGCACTACAAGACCGACGTATTGGGCCCAGATTTCCCGATTGATCCGGTGGACAAGTTCACTTCTCAGATGCAGAATATCGTGGAAATTGGCAGCTCGGAGGTCAGTATCAACCACGACGACCTCCCCGCTCACCCGGAGGTGTGGATCCTAAATTATGCTTAACGTATCGAAACGCACTCAAGAAATGAAGGGCTCCCCCATTCGCCGCCTTGTTCCCTTGGCGGTCGCGGCAAAGAAGCGCGGGATCGAGGTCTATCACCTGAACATCGGCCAGCCGGACATCCCCACGCCACGCTCGTTCATGGAGGGGATCCGTAATGCAAAGATCGATGTCCTTTCCTATGCTCCAGCGCGCGGGATACCAGCAACGATCGACGCCCTGCTGGAATTCTATGCAGGTATGGGTTTTGACCTGACGGAGGATGAAGTACGCGTTACCATCGGCGGGAGTGAAGCGTTCGCCTTCTCGCTGCAAGCAACGTGTAACCCTGGCGACGAGGTTCTGATCCCCGAACCGTTCTACCCGAACTACTATGGACACGCGCTGATGAACGGGATCAAGGTCGTCCCGATCACGACGAAGATCGAGGACGGCTTTCATCTCCCCCCGATCGAAGAGATCGAGGCGCTGATCACGCCGAGAACGAAAGCGATCCTCTTCTCCACCCCGTCCAACCCAACGGGCGTTGCCTACACGCGCGACGAGATGCAGGCGATCGCCGATCTGGCGATCAAGCATGATTTGTACGTGATCTCCGACGAACCGTACCGCGAGCTGATGTACGAGGGCGAGGCGGTCAGCATCCTCGAATTCCCCGAGCTGCACGAGCACGCGATCCTCGTCGACTCGATATCCAAACGTCTGTCGGCGTGTGGAGCGCGTATCGGAACACTCGTCACGCGCAACCGCGAGCTGATGAAATCGATCGACAAACTGTGCATGATCCGCCTCTCCGCCCCGACCTTCGAGCAACTGGGCCTGGTCGCGTTCCTCAAGGATCCCAACTACAAGGATGATATCGCCGCGATGCGGGAGAAGTTCCATTCCCGCCGCGACACCCTGTACGAGGCGCTGCAGACGATACCCGGCGGGATCAGCCGCAAGCCGGAGGGGGCGTTCTACGTATTCGTCAAGTTCCCGCAGCTCGACGACTCTGAGGAGTTCGTCAAGTTCATGATGAACGACTTCAACCTCGACGGCGAGACGACGATGGTCGCACCCGGAGCAGGGTTCTACGCCACACCGGGGAGGGGAAACGACGAGGTGCGCATCGCCTACGTCCTTGAAGAGCACAAGCTGGTGCGCGCGGTGGAGGTATTGAAGGCAGGGCTAGAAGCGTACGTGAAGAAGCACGAGCGCGTCGCAACACCGGCCGGATGAGGGAACGCCTCGATAAGGTTATCAAAGAGAGAGGCCTGATCCGCAGCCGGTCGCGTGCTCAACGAATGATCGCTGCTGGGCGTGTCACTGTTGATGGGAAGATCGTTTTGCGCCCAGGGCATCCGATCGATCCTGAGGCGCAGATCGAGATCGTCTCTCATGAACCGTTCGTTGGCCGCGGCGGGGAGAAACTCGCTGCGGCCTTGCACACCTTCGACATTGATCCAAGGGGTAAGTGCTGCCTCGATATCGGAAGCTCCACCGGCGGATTCACCGATTGCCTCCTGCAGCGCGGAGCAGCTCGCGTACACTCCGTCGACGTTGGGCACGATCAGCTCGACATTCGCCTGCGCAACCACCCGCGCGTCGTCGTGCACGAGGGGATAAACGCCCGCTACCTCGTGCCGCAGGATATTGGCGAGCCGATCGATCTCGTGACGATCGATGTCTCGTTCATCTCCCTGAAGCTCGTCCTCCCGCCGCTTACAGACATCCTCGTTCCAAATGGAGAGATCATCGCCCTCGTCAAACCGCAATTTGAAGTCGGGAAGGACCTGCTTCCCAAGGACGGGGTGCTCAAAAACAACGAAGATCGCGATGCCGTTCTCACCGACATCCGCGTGTTCATCGAGAATGAGACGCCATGGCGCATCATCGATCAGATGACCTCCCCTGTTCAGGGAGAGAAGGGAAACGTCGAGTTCCTGATCCACCTGCGCTAGGCCAAGATCTTTCCCTTACAACGGATGTTCCCCCTGTCAAACTGATAAGGTCGTTCCCAGACAAGGTTTCCTCGTGTTTTCTGTTAGATTGTAGTTACTATGTA
>CAYQFN010000072.1:0-8562 GCA_964416685.1 uncultured Thermotogae bacterium
CGTGGACCTGGAGCTGATCGTGTACTACGCGCCCTGGTGTCACACTTGCCCGTACGCCGAGGCGATGGTGGAGCAGATGGCGCAGCACAGCGATCACATCAAATACCGGTTCGTCAACGTTGATGAGAACAGGGATATGGCCGCCGCCAACGGCATCATCCACAACCAGAGGACGGTCGTTCCGGCGATACAGCGCGTGGACAGCGGTGATGTCATATTCGGCATCGATCACCTGGAAGAACGCTTGCTCAATCTATTAGGGGTAGGATCATGAGGCTATCGTTGATGCGCCGGATCAGCCAAGGGTTCGGGATCCTCCTTGGTCTGTTCGGGTTCACGGGAATCGGTATGACGCACATCATCTTCCCCGGCCTGCACTGCTACGCCTGTCCTCTGTCGGTCACGATCTGCCCAATTGGGTTGATGCAGAATCTCGTGATCTACGGCACCGTTCCCTACTTCTGGATCGGGACGATCGTCGCCTACGGCCTCATCCTTGGGCGCGGGTTCTGCGGCTGGTTCTGCCCGTTCGGCACGTTAAACGACCTGCTCTCGTTCAACAAGGCGCGCATTATCAAGAGCTTCTCCTACCTAAAATACGGCGTTCTCGTGGGGACGATCGTCGCTGCGTGGGCGTTCGCCGATACGATGTTCTGTAAGATCTGCCCAGCCGCCTCGATCGAGGCATCGATCCCCTATCTCTTCCTCGGGGTGGCGCACGTAAACCGGCCGTTCATCATCCACATGATCTCCCTGGGCGCTGTCCTCGTGGGGATGGTCCTCATCTCTCGCTTCTGGTGTCGCTACTTATGCCCGATGGGCGCGATCCTGTCGCTGTTCAACCGGGTGAGCTTCCTGCACTTGAAGCTTGATAGCAATCGCTGTTCACGCTGCAATGCCTGCGCCGCTGCCTGCCCGATGGGACTGAAGCCGTATGAGGAGTACGATGATCACAACTGCATCAAGTGCGGCGAGTGCACCAGTGCCTGCTCGCTCGATGCCCTGACGCTAACCTTTTCTCCGCAGATGCCGCGCTTGGGCAGGAAGAAGGATCACGCCCCTTATCGCAGCAGAATAGACACGTAGATCAATGAAGCGATGGATATCGCCAGTGCCAGGACGACGGCGATCCCTGTCTGGGCTTGAGTGCCCGATGAACTGATCGTATACGCGGCGATATCGTACCCATAACGTCTGCCAGGGGTTTCCGGATCCTCCGCCCACGCTTCCCACGTCCATCTCCCCGCATCTTGCCCGCTGGTGGTCGATCTATCTAGCACAAGCGTCCCATTCGAGAATGCTCGTGGCATTGGATAGAGGCTGTGTTTCTCCTGCGTGTAGTACAGGTTGGTATCAGTTGCGGATCTGTGGTAGGCGTAGCTCACCTTTCCATGAGGGCCGATGACGCGAACGTAGAGAAGGATGCGCGTGTTGGGTGCTGCTCCCACTATCGTAAGTGAGCACACCCGTGCAGCGCCAAGCTTGGCCGTACCACTGGGGGAGAAGGAAAGTGACAGATGTAGGTTCCCAATGCGGGAGGAGGGGACAATCCCCTTGACAACAACATAGCGATCGATCGTGTAGGGGCCGAAGGTGCCTTGATCTAGGGTCGTTCTCACACCGGCCGGATCGGCCGTGTCGTGGTTGTACGGATCGATGATCGTGTAGGTGGAACCCTTCTTCCCCGTGATCACCACCCAGTGGCAATCCTCGGTCTGCGCCGTCGAGCCGTGGCAGTGGCTGCCCCAGTGGACGCCGCTGATGACCGGATACCCTTGAAGAAGAGACTGATCGATCATCCGCTCCGCCGTGCTGTCGAGACCATGCTCGCTGCGGTTGACGTACTGGGCGACAGAGATCTGAGGTGGAAGATGCGTCCACTCCAAACAGCAGGAACCGATGTCACTTCCGCACTTTCCGTACCCACTGTGCGTCTTTAGCCAATCGTTTAGGATCCCCGGATCCATCCCCGCGCGTGTCGTGTTGGTGCACGACGATTCGCGCGGTATCGAGAGATCAACATTGTAGTAACCGAGGACCATGGAAAAGGCGGTGATCAGGCATCCGGCGGTCGCTATGTCGTCCGGGCACCCGTTGGTGCCCATCGCGCAATCGCCCCAGTATCCGCCTGGTCCACGATATGCTTGGTTGAACGAAGGGACGCCAGAGGGAAGGGAGATCTCCCCTTGAGCGGCCACAGGCAGAAAGAGGAGAAGAGTGAGTGCGGCTACTACCAGGAGGATGGCTAATCCCTTGTTGGACCTCACGCCCTCTCTTCCTTCTCCTCGGTTGCCATCTGCCTGATGTGGCGTGCGGCGATCAGCCCGCTCACCGCTGAGTAGACGATCCCACGGCAGTGTCCGGAAGCATCGCCAGCAACGTAGAATCCCGGTATAGCCGTCTCCATCGCTGAGCTGACAGTATAACGGGTGTCGTAGAACTTGATCTCCGGCGCGTAAAGTAAGGTGTTATCTGCTATGAGGCCGGGGAGGATGGTGTTGAGCTGTTCCAGCCCCTCGATAAGGTTCACAACAACCCGGGCGGGGAGGGCCATCGAGATGTCTCCCGGGGTGACGTCCGTCAGCGTGGGGGAGATCGTCGCTCGGCGGAGGCGATCTGCAGTCGAGCGGTGCCCATTCTTCAAGTCCTTCAACCGCTGGATGATCGGACGACCACCGCCGATGGTCGTCGCCAGCTTGGCAATCGCGCGCCCGTACTCCGTTGTATCCTCCACCGGATCGGTGAGCTCGATGTGGGATAACAAGGCGAAGTTCGTGTTCTCCGTCTTCTCGTCGTTTTCCGCGTGCCCATTGACGAGAGTGAAATCATCGTAGCTCTCCTTCACCACGAACCCGCGCGGGTTAGTGCAGAACGTGCGCACCATGTCATCGTAGGTGGCGGTACGCACGCGCAGCTTAGCGTCGTACATCACCTTCTCGATTGATGTGTAGATCTCAGCGGGAAATTCGACGCGTACACCGACATCGATCGGCCCGTACTCAGTGACAATTCCCAGCTTCCCCGCCTCCTCGCGCAGCCAGTACGCACCGGCACGACCGGGAGCAGCGAGGACGTAGCGTGCCTCGATCTCCTCACTTCCCGACAGAAGAAAAACATCACCCTTGCGGGAGATGTGCTCGATCCGGTTTTCAAGCGATACCCTGATCCCATGATCGAGCAGGTGGTGATAGAGGCGATCGATGGTCTGGCGGACGTGCGACGTTCCCATGTGGCGCTGACGACCGCTGATGAACTCAATCCCATACCGGCTTGCAGTCTGCTTAAGCTCCGCGAGCGCCTGTTGGTCCTCTCCTGAGTACTTTTTCGGCGCGCCGAAGGCGGTGAACGTTTCGTCCACACGGTCGATGTAGGATTGAATGACAGCCTCATCCTGGCCGATGCTCGCTGGATCACCGCCGATCTTCGAGGTCAGATTGAGCTTGCCGTCGGAGAACGCCCCTGCACCTCCGACCCCGAAGCAGATGTGCGTGCGCGCGCTCGGCTCCTTGCCACGATCGATGAGGAGCACATCGAGCCCGCACCCGATAAGTTCCTTGGCGGCAAATAAACCCGCCGGCCCAGCCCCGATTATCGCTACGTCCACCCGTCTCATAGAAGAACCCTCCGTAATGCCGCTACATCTTTGATGATGAGATCCGCAATCGGATCGCATGGTTCTTGTTCGCCGTCCGCATTCACCCACACCGACCGCATCCCCGCCTCGTGCGCCCCGATTATATCCACTTCATATGAATTCCCCACGTAGACCGCCCTCTCCGCCGGAACATCGATCTTCCGCAATAAGCAAGTAAAGGCCCGAGAATCTGGCTTGTGAATTCTCATTTCTCCAGAGACGATTATCGCATCGAAGTGTGCTTCAAGTCCCAGTAGGTTGATCTTTCCTCGCTGCAGGTCGCTCGGCCCGTTCGTCAACAGACCAAGCGTATACTTCTCGCGCAGGTCGGCAAGAAGGGGGAGGACACCGTCAAAGAGCGCCAGGGACGCCGTGCGTAGGTTGATGTATGCCTGGGACAACGAGTGTGCTAGATCATCATCAGCGATGCCGTGCTCCTGGAGCAGTTCAATCCAGATCCGTTTGCGCAGTGACTTCGTGCTCTCAGGATCCGTCTCAAGCTCATACCACAGCTCGTAGTAGCGATCCGCGGCAAGGGAGAGATCGCCAATCAGATCTGACGGAGCACCGACTCCTTGCAGCGCGTCAGCCATGGCACGTTCGATGCTTATCGTGTAATGACAGAGCGTACCGTCGAGGTCAAAGACGACCGCGGACAGGGCGCATGCTTGCAACGGTTGAATGATTCTTTTTGTGAGCATATCCTGTATGTGGTAACGTAGTTTGACAGCTGTCAGATCTTAGGTAGTGCTGGGGTCAAAATCAAGGGAGAGGGGAAAGTGCGCATCATCAGCGGGAGCAGAAAGGGACACCGACTAGTGGAGTGGGAGGAGAGCGGGATCAGGCCGATGCGCGATTTCGTCCGTAGCGCATTGTTCAACATCCTCTCCGATCTCGTGGTCGATGTCAGATTCCTCGATCTATTCTGCGGAACGGGGAGCGTTGGGTTGGAGGCCCTGTCGCGCGGAGCGTTGGAGGCAACGTTCGTCGATCGATCACACGCTGCATGCGCTATTGTGCGGAGGAACCTCGATCTGCTAGGATTCCTCGACAAAGGGAGCGTTCTGCAGCGAGACTACGCGGCGGGGATTGATCACCTGCAACGGCGGGGAAAGCGCTACGATCTCATCTTCGTCGGCCCACCATATGACAAGGGCCTTGCTGCCAGCACCCTGTGCCTCCTAGCCGAGCATGAGATCTTGGCCAAGGATGGGCTCATAGTCACCGAGGTGAGGAACAAGACGCACCTCGATGCTCGATACGGCGCACTTGAGCGGATAGATGAGAGGACCTACGGGGACAATGTCCTCGGCTTTTACGGCTTCAGTGAAGAAGGAAAGGAATTTAGCGAAGAAAAGAGAGAGGAGAGAGAATGAGCGAAAGAGGCAAGAAGAAGACGATACTGGTGACAAACGATGATGGCATAAACGCACGTGGGATCATGGCCCTTAAGGAGGAGCTCGATCGGATCGCGTTCGTTGAGGTGTACGCTCCGGATCGAAACTGGTCCGCAGCCAGTCGTACAATGACCTTTCACAAACCGCTGCGCGTAGACAGCGTGCGATTGCTCAACGGAAGCGTGGGACATATGACCAGTGGTACGCCGTCCGATTGCGTCTCCCTAGCCGTCCTCGGTCTACTGAAGGAGAAGCCCGACCTCGTCGTATCAGGGATAAACGCTGGCCTGAATATGGGGGAAGATGTCACGTATTCCGGCACAGTTGCTGCGGCGATGCAAGGGACACGGACAGGGATTCCATCCGTTGCGGTATCCTTCGACACCAAAGTGGATGAGTTGGAGGCACCTGACTACTCCAACGCGGCCAGCTTTGCCGCTCGCCTTGCGGCGTTGATTCTGGAAGAGAATCCACTCCCGCCTGGAGTCCTACTCAACGTCAATGTTCCCCGCATGCAGCACGACAGACCTATGAAGGTAAAAGTGACGCGTCTGGGGGGATTGGTGTACAAGAACTACCTGGTACAAGGGAAAGATCCACGTGGACAAAACTTCTACTGGATCACCGGAGAGCCCCGAACGCAGGTTCCGCCGGAAGAGGAAGGCACTGACATCTGGGCGGTCAACAACGGCTATATCTCGATCACACCGATTCATCTTGACATGACTTATCAACCCCTAGTGGATACTCTGCGGAGATGGGAAGAGAAGGCGTGGTTTGCGTGATCGAGGCTACGCCTTCCAGATAGTCCAGGCTCCTATCAGAATGAACAGAGCGCCAGCACCGTAATGAATTAGGCGGACGGCGTGCTCCGGGATGAAGCGTGCAGTAACAGCTCCCAGCAAGACGGCAATGGCGGTCGACAAGAGAAGAGCGCTCCCCGCTCCGATGAAGATGGCCCACGGGGAGTGGCCCTGGGAGGCGAGCGTGAACGCGGCAATCTGTGTCTTGTCACCCAGCTCGGCCATGAACACAACAGCAAACGTCGATAGGACTACCTGTAGCATTTTGACCTCCGTAGAACGCATATTGTAGTAGCAGTGCAGTAGTTAGGCAATCGCGCCGCTGGCCCGTTTGCTTATCCCCCGTTGAGGGGCATACACTTATGTACTATGCTAGGCAAGAAATACTACCAGTTCTACGCGAATATCAACTACCGCACCTGCGCGGAATGTCTCGCCCTGCACGGACGGATCGCGACCAGAGAGGATGCCTTCCCTCCCTGCCCAGAAGGTTGCCGCTACACGATCGTAGCTTTCACACGCAAGGAGCTCTCCTTCCATAAGGAGCAACAGCGCGAGATGCGTGCCTCAGCGCGCAACGAACTGAAGCGGCGAGACCTATTCAATCGCGGGATCGAACTCCTGGCATGCAACAACGAAGAGGCGATTTCACTTCTGGCGGAGTCGACGCGCTACGATCTGTACATCCCGGAGGTGGAACGCCTCGTCGAGCGGAAGGGGAAGGTCCTGCGAGAGGATCAGTCACTACGGGAACGGCTGTTGAAGCTGTTCGTTCAGGCATACTCGGACAAGTTCGGCTGGCGGCGCTATGAACGTCTTCCCGAATTGATGCGCATTGCGCGGGAGAAAGAAGGGATCAAGCGCTTGCAGGAGTTGTTGGGATGAATGCGCAATTCTCCCCGGCACAGGAGCGGGGCTTGATCATTCTGGTGGGGCTTGGCATCATCGCTAGTGGTCTGGCCTTACTCCTGCCATCGCTTGCACATCGCCCGCGGATCACGGTCGCTCCGATCGAGCTTTCTGGCGTCAAGGTATTGCTACCGACCTTTCTCGATTCGCCGCCGAAGATCGACCTAAACACGGCTGGAACAGAAGAATTGCAGACCCTACCCGGTATCGGCCCAAGTAAGGCTAGTAGCATAGTGGCTTATCGTGAGGAACATGGCCCATTTCATTCACTCGATGAGCTTATCAATGTGAGTGGAATAGGCAAGGGTATCATCGACAAGATATCTGATCTTGTCACGTGCGCGGAGTGATCGACGTACAGAGCGCAGCCTATCTTCACTAATGGATGGTTGCGCTAGAAACCCGTTTAGGTGCCCCTGGGTCAGTAATATGGCGTGCGGGTGCGATGGCGTGGAATGGCCTTATAGCGCAGATTTCCACCTCTGTTCCACAGTATGTTGTCAAGCTGTTGCGCTGTCACATGGTTGCCGGCTTGAGCCATCGCTTCGACGATCATCTCAACTGCGTGCACGGCACAGGCGCGTATCTCGACCTCTTCCTCCGAGCCAGCGGGGATCAGCTCCCCGCGTTCGATACGGGAGAGGAGATCTCCGTCATAAGAGAGGATTCCATCGACACGCAATACGTGTGGGACCATGTTGTCGGCGAAGATGGTCAACCGATCGAGGTCGTAGAATTCACCCAGCCCTGCACCATCAAACGCAAGGGCAAGATCAGACGCGGTGATCTGAGCTCGCTTGTAGAATGGGACATTTATCCCTCTGTATCGTTCCTCATCGGAGAAGAGAGGCATCACGCGCAATATGTCGACCAAGCGCGCAGCGGAGTCGTTCGCCTCCTCGACAAGCTCGACGAAGCTTCCATGAAAATGCTCGGAAAGGTATGAGCCGAGGTCACTGAGTGCGCGGGAGAACAATTCCATCAACTCCGCGATCACTGGGTCGCTCATATCCTGAGCGAAAATTCTCGCGCAATCGTCCGCAGTAAGTTCCAAGAGATCAGAAGCTGAAAGCGGCCCACGAGTGGCAAACAAGTCAGTGAGCGAGGAGGCGATGGTGAAGTAACCGCTCATCCCCGGTCGCTTCCGCAGATGAGGAAAGTAGCCCGATCCGAAGTTGATCGCGTCGAGCGTGATGATGAAGGCTACCGTTCCGTCCCCATGGCCTAAATAGTGACTGAAGGGATCGAGCATCGGCCTCTCCGCCAGCGCGGGGCTCAACGATGCTGCGTACGAAGGGACAAGATCATGATTGATGCGCACATGCCTAGCGCTCTCCGCGACGGCCCTACACCCCTCTCGTACACGTTCCAGCGAATTCATCTAGCTCCTCTCCCCGGCTTATCGGAGCAAGAATAGCTGCTCTCTCGCTATTCAGCAAGGACTTGGCGCAGTGGCAAACCTTATAAACGCGAAACGAGGAAAAGATGGGGTTAGACTCCAAACATCTTACCCACCTCCAATCGGCGCGAAGAGCACAAATAACGCCAAGAAAGGCGGGAAAAGGACGAAAGAAAAACTGCTTCCTTTGCGATCCTGGCGCGCTTGAGCAAGCACTAGCGAGCGCGAAAGAGAGTAGAGCGCGCAACTAGGAATGCAGAACTGAAAGCCTTTCTCACGCAAAGAACGCCAAGCACGCAAAGGAGAGCAAGAGCCATTACTCTTTAGTTATCTACTTGACATGACAACGAGCCTGTTCTCTCTTAGTTAAGTGATAAAACCGCTATACATCAACCCCAAACCTGTGTCATATAAGCCGTT
>CAYQFN010000073.1:0-8256 GCA_964416685.1 uncultured Thermotogae bacterium
CTGCTCCTAAATCGAGCGTGTCTGCACAGTAGCATTGCTTTGCCAGTTACCCACACCACATAGGGAGGAGGCTTTCGTGTCTGCATCGGCTAGCAGCGCGACTAAAATCCTTGCCAGGAATCATCGGCTCCAGTTGCAATCGGTCTTGCTTTGCAACCGGCATTCTTCTCGGGCGAAATCAACGTTAAGTCACTCACTCAGAATGATAAGGATTCAGGTGGTACTCACGGGCCCCTGTTCACCGTCGCCGTTGATCGCGTATTCGCATTCTGTGCACTTCCAGGTGATCTCGCCATTGAGTACGTTAACACGAACTGGGAGCATATTGCCACCACACTTCGGGCAGCGGAAGATCGAGAGGTTTGCAGGAACAGGCTGATCGCCTGGTCCTGTCGCTACCAAATTCACCGGCTGCGGCATGGCGAGGTCTATCCCCGCTGTTGCGTTTCTTAGACCGACGGTTCCCGTTACATTTAGTCTTATCCCTGTCTCACCGATATGGATGATGGCTACGAGAATTCCGATGAGAAGCAAGATCACAGCGATCCCAATTGCTGAACTAGCTAGCTGTTTCATCAGTTCTCCTCTTCCGGTTCGTGGGTGACACAGCCCGAATGGACGAGGGATCGGACGAGAAGCGTTCGCCCCTCCATCCCCACAACGGTGACTTCATTCCCCCGAGGAATCCTCCCCGCAAGCGAGCGAGCTCTCCAGTATTCACCATGCACAAATACCTTTCCAATGGGGTTGAGGCTGCTCCTCGCCTCTCCCCTCATTCCGATGAGGGAGCCTGTTCCGATGACCGGCCTCTTCCGCTGAATGATGAGGGCCTTAGAAATGACGAACACAAATAGGGCAGCTATCGTGCCGACAACGAGAACCACTGTTACCCAAGACAGACCAATCGCGGGGTCGTGAATGTTGAAGAGGGTCAATGACCCGATGAGAAGGGAAATCACTCCGCCTGTTGTTAAGATACCGTTAGTGGGCGTAAACATATCCAGGACCATCAACACCATTCCGAAGAGGATAAGGATCACACCGACGATGTTCACCGGAAGCACCTGCAAACCCAGGAAGGCTAGGATTAGGCAGATCCCGCCCATGACGAGGCCAAAGCCGATCCCGGGATGGATGAATTCGTAGATTAGGCCAAGAAGACCGAGGATGAACAGGACGTAAACGATGTTCGGATCGGCGAGATGAGCAAGGAGTCGCTCTCGTAGTGTGGGGCGAATCTCTTCGACGGGAACGCCTGCTGTACGCAACACCCTTCCATCTCGCAGGACGTAACCATCGAGCTGTTGCAGTAGATCGACAATGTCGGCGGCGAGGAGATCGATTACCCCTTGATCGAGCGCCTCGCTGGCTGTGAGGGAGCTCGACTCGCGCACCGCCTTCTCCGCCCATTCCGCATTCCTCCCTCGTTCCTCAGCGACCGATTTGGCGAACGCCACTGAGTCATTTGTCATCTTCTCCGTCATTGTCTCGTCACTGTCCGCACCTCCGGAGATGAGGTCGACCGGGTGCGCTGCCCCGATGTTCGTCCCTGGAGCCATTGCCGCCACGTCTGCTGCGAGCGTGATCAGCACGCCGGCCGAGGCAGCACGCGCGCCAGCGGGGCCGACGAAGACAGCTATTGGGACGGTCGATGATAGCTCTGCCATCACGATATCGCGCATCGAGTCTCCCAATCCGCCCGGAGTGTTAAGCTCGATCACGAGAAGCAACGCGCCTTCGTCCTCCGCCTGGGATATTGCTCGTACGATAAAGTCCTTACTTGCTGGGTTGATCGATCCATCGAGCACAACATGGAATACCTTCCCCTGCCCGAACGTCGTGAGCGCAGGAATCATTAACACGGCGATTGCAGCGACAATCATCCATCGTTTCATGGCAAAATGACAGTACAGTATCTCTACCGTCGGATGCAAGTCGCGGCGTTGAGGCATTCCTTGTGTTATCATCAGAAGAAAACCGACGGGAATGCAAGAGGGGTGTTTGATGATAAAGGGAGTGGTCTTTGACTTTGACGGATTGATACTCGATACGGAACTGCCTGTCTTTCGGGCTTGGCAAGAGATCTTCGCTAAGTACGCGCAAGAGCTGTCTCTCGCTGACTGGGCAGATTACATCGGGCGCTCGCCGGATTCGTTCGATCCGTGCGACGATTTGGAGCGGCTGCTCGGCCACCCAGTCGATCGCGAGGCGATCCACCGTGAGCATCAACGGCGGGAGGCAAGTCTGATTGACGCGGAGGGAGTCCTTCCGGGAGTGGTCGATCTGATCACACAGGTGAGCGAGCGTGATCTACACCTAGGGATCGCATCGAGTTCGGAGCGGGCGTGGGTGGTGAGGCATCTCGCACGCCTCGGCCTTGCGCGCGCGTTCGAGACGATCCGCTGTTCCGACGATGTGAAGCAGACGAAACCGGAGCCGGATCTGTACCTGGCGGTGATCGCCGATTGGGGAATCGCACCGAGTGAGGCGATTGCTCTGGAGGACTCGCCGCATGGGGTGAGCGCGGCCAAGGCAGCGGGGATGTCCTGCATCGCCGTGCCAAACGAGATGACCAGAAGCCTCTCCTTCGACCACGCCGACCTCGTTTTGCCCTCACTCGCGGGGATGAGTCTGGATGAGCTGTTGCGAAAGCTGGGCATGGATGGCGTGCGCCCCTGACAATGCGTGACGATTCGTAGGATCTTTGATATTCGTGGCATTCAGCCTATTCGTGTAATTTGTGATATGCCTGTTGTTAGAGTGATTCATGATACCTGAGGAGGCACATGCGTGACCACGCTTTCGGACGTTAAGGCAGCACTTAAGAAATACTGGGGATACGATGAGTTCCTCCCACTGCAAGAGCGGGCTATCGAATCGGTGCTGAGTGGGCGCGATTCCATCGTCGTTCTCCCGACGGGTGGAGGAAAATCGATCTGCTTTCAGGCTCCGGCGGTGGCCCTTCCAGGGATGGCGATCGTCGTCTCTCCGCTGATCTCGCTGATGAAGGACCAGATCGACTCCCTCACCGAGTGTGGAATACGAGCAGCGCGCATCGACAGCAGCCAGCTTACCCGCGAGCGTGACAGGGTTATCGAGCGCGTGATCAATCGGGAATTGAAGCTCCTGTATATTGCCCCGGAGCGATTCGCATCGGATGGGTTCATCAACTTCCTGCGGCGGGTGGACATATCACTGATTGCCATCGACGAGGCACACTGCGTCAGCATGTGGGGGCACGACTTTCGCCCCGAGTACAGGCGGCTGGGACGCTTAAAGGAATCGTTCCCCGGCGTTTCGGTGCACGCCTACACTGCGACAGCGACAGAGCATGTTCGCAGCGACATTGCTGTTCAGCTGCACCTTAAGGATCCCGAGGTGTTGATCGGATCATTTGACCGCCCAAACCTCGTGTATCGGGTGAAACGCCGCACTAACACGTTACAGCAGGTGCGTGATGTCCTCGCTCGCCACCGCAATGAGTCGGTGATCATCTACTGCATCCGAAGGGCCGACGTCGAGGATCTGTGCGCAAAGCTGATTCGAAACGGCTACCGCGCCGTCCCCTACCATGCCGGGATGAACGCGGGGGATCGCAAGGCGGCCCAGGAGGCATTCATCAGCGAAGAGGTGGACATCATCGTCGCCACCGTGGCGTTCGGTATGGGGATCGACAAGTCGAATGTGCGCGCCGTGATCCACACTGGCATGCCCAAGTCGCTCGAACACTATCAACAGGAGAGCGGACGTGCCGGGCGCGACGGGCTGGAGGCCGAGTGTTCCCTGTTCTGGTCAGGGGGAGACTACGGGATCTGGAAGAGCATCCTGGCGAACACGGAGTCTGATCAGGCGCGCAATATCGCTCTCACCAAACTTAACGGGATGTACGACTACTGCACGGGCCTCACCTGTCGCCACCGTGCTTTGGTCAACTACTTTGGGCAGGATTTGAAGGAAGCAAATTGCGGCGCGTGCGATGTCTGCTTGGGGGAGATTGCATCCATGGATGGAGCCCTCGAGACTGCGCAAAAAATCCTCTCCTGTGTCGTGCGTCTGCACGAGCGCTTCGGCGCCGACTACACGGCGTCCGTGCTGAGTGGATCGCGCGACAAGCGCATCCTTGAGCGGGGGCACGATGAGCTCTCCACCTACGGTCTCCTCTCCGATTTGCCGAAGAGCACGACACGAGACTGGATAGAGCAGCTCGTCGGGCAGGGGTATCTAGAGAAGGTGGGAGAGTACAACGTGCTGCACGTCACCGAAAGCGGCTGGCGCGTGTTGCATGGCGAGGTGGTCCCTACTCTGATCAAGCCTGCCGATAAGCATGTCAGGATATCGAAAGTGGCCGCCGACTCCTGGGAGGGGGTCGACCACGGGCTGTTCGAGGCGCTGCGTTCTTTGCGAAGGGAATTGGCCATGCAAAGGAGCGTTCCCGCCTACGTCGTCTTCAGCGATGCAGCCCTGCGGGGGATGGCGCGGTTGCGTCCTGCCTCGGTCGATTCACTCCTGCATGTGAGCGGTGTGGGGAGGGTGAAGGCAGAGCAGTACGGCGATCTGTTTCTCGATGCAATTTCTCACTACTGCCGTGAGCACGCGCTTTCGATGGATATCGCTGTGCCACATAGTGTACCGAGTGCGCGCAAAGGTCGATCCACGCTCAACCTGGCACGACAAGCAGCATACGGCCTGTTCGCGGGTGGTATGTCAATAGATGAGGTAGCGCGCGCGGTCGAACGTGCCCCCTCTACGGTGGTCGAGTACCTCGTCTCATACATCAACAAGGAAGGATTGACCGAAGCTACACCCTGGGTTGACGAGCGCTCGTTTGCTTGCATCGCCGATGCTGCTGCGTCGCTCGATACGGATCATGTCGGGCCGATCTACCGCGCCCTTGGAGGTGAGATCGGCTACGATCAGATAAAGATCAGCCTCGCGGTGCTCAAGAACAGAAAAGGATGAGCGGGGAGCGATGATCTCGGAACGCGGAGTGCGTAACTCGGAACGATGGGTGTGGGGAGAGTCTTGCTGGGGATAGGGCGTTTGATTGCGGACGAGACGATGGGGGACAGATTTGCTGATGTTTGAGAGGTTCCGCTGTTATTCGCGATACTTGAGTCATTCGTGATTCTGAGCTTTCACCCCCGGTATCGGTGCTCCTGCAATAGCCCTTGCCCTTGTTCGCGGTCTTCATTTGTGCTAGGGTGTCTCCATGACTAAGCTCACTCTGACTGTGCTCCTTGTTGTCCTTGCCTCGTCGTTCGTTGCTTGTGCCAACCCGCATCAGCTCTTCCTCGATCTTCCAGTCGCTGAGAGCATTGGAGGGGTCGGAGTCACCGCTTATCGGCTTGATCTTTCTTCTTTTAACGGCCCCTCACTCGATATTGGCCTCGGAATCACTGATCGGCTGGATGTCTGGATGAGTGCATCTCTTTCCGACCTATTCCTGCTTCGAGTGCGAGCGTTGCTTGTCGATCACCTAGGGCCGCTAAGCATGTCGCTCGATCTCTTGCAGGATGGATTTGCACTTCTCTCTGCCCTCTTCCTTGGCCCGGTGGAGATCGACTGGGGACGGATCTTCGGATCCAGCGGCAGGCGCTGGGGGACGATCACGTCCTCGCCTAACCAGTGGTACAGCGTCCTTTTTGGTGTGGAATACAAAGCTGGCTACTTGCTCATCGCCGCGCTGCGCCTCTTCCCGCACCAAGGTGTGTGGGGATTCTCAGTTTACTATCGCGGCGGGGAATGGGGAGCATCGCTTGGAGGGAGCCTATGATCGGCCATAACGGGATGCGAGACGGCATCTTGCAGCCTTCTGTGCAGTGGCTCAACCTGGCAGACATGCTGCCGCGTTACGTGCGTGTTCTTGCCCGTGTAGCGTCGGAGCTTGCCTGCCTGGGCGTGTTTGCACGCAGACAGGTCTCCGACGTTGTGAGATTTGTGCCAATCGTTGTCTTCCTGATGATCTTGCTGGGCGGCGTAGCCACTCTTGCTTCGCCACTTACGATCCTCTACACGAATGACATTCACAACCAGCTCGGTTCCTTGGCTGGCCTTGGTGAGCTTATCGAACAGGAAAGATCAACTGGTAATCCGGTGCTTCTGTTTGATTCGGGTGATACCTGGCATGACTTTCGCGCGCCGCTCTATGCCGTATGGGGAGCGGACAAGATGGTAACTTGGATGGACAACGTTGGGTACGACGCGATCGCGATTGGAAATCACGATCTCTACTACGGTGCAGATCAGCTAGCCGAGCTTTCCTCCAAGACGAGCTTTCCAGTACTCTGTGCCAACATGGTTCCTCTTGCCGGGCACAAAGCGCCGTTTGCCCCCTACACGATAATCTCTGCTGCGGGAATGCATGTTCTTGTGATTGGAGTGATCACCCCGGAGTTTCTCTCCTATCCTGACTATCCCTGGCTTAAGTACGTCGATCCGGCGCAGGCAATTAAGAGGGTGCTGAAGGAGACGCTAGGGAAGTACAATTTCGTGGTTGTTCTAGGGCACCTACCGGTGGCGCAGGCTGGGCAGATTGCGCGTGTAGTTCCCGATATCGACGTCTTCCTCACCGGCCACTTGCACGAAATCACGCCGCAACCGGTTAGGCAAGGTAAGACCCTGATCGTTCAGGCGGGTGCGTTCGGCCACTACATGGGGCGCCTCAAGCTGGAGATCGATCCGAACTCCGGGGAGATCACATCAGCTGTTAACACACTTCTTGAGACGAAGAAGACCCCGGTCGATCTTGACCGGGGCTATCTGAAGCTCTTCACTGTGGCGGCGCTCATCGCCGCATCGCTCTTTCTGTTTATCCGCTAGAAGCTGTAAGCCAGTGTCAATCCATTCTCGGTCATTCCCAGCGTGAATCCTGTATCCTTGGCGACGTTGTAGGCATCCAAACCACTATACACGGACCACCCGAGATAGGCTAGCCCAACGATGGAGTACCCATACCAAGAACTATTGTACAGAAGGGCGTTACTGATCAGCGATCCACCGACGGAAATCCCGACGGCGACACCGAAGTGGATGATCGCCTTATCCATCTGATCGTTCAGCATCTGGCCAAGGCCGGGGATGATGAAGGACGCCAACCCCGGAATCCATGCATCGGATGGGCCCGACGTCTGAGCAAACCCACTCACAGTCATCACCCCAACCAAACTAACTAGAACAGCGACCACGATAAGCACTTTATTCATGAAGACCTCCTTGTGTTATTCTGACTTACTGAATTCCTCCAGCACCTCATCGGGAATGTCGAAATTGGCGAATACTTCTTGGACATCCTCGTTATCATCGAGAGCGTCCACCAGTTTGAGTACCTTCTCTGCAGCGTGACCTTCTACCTTCACAGTGTTCTTGGGGATCATTGTCACTTCGGCGCGGCTAGGAGTGATCCCCCGCTTGCGCACCGCCTCGCTGATTGTGACTAGATCACTGGGATCGCAGTACGCTTCAATGATATCTCCCTGATCGTCGATCTCGTTTGCGCCGAGTTCGATCAACGACATCTGTATTTCATCGCGATCGGTGCCCTCTGGGAGTTCCTCAATCGCGATTACTCCGCGCCGGTCGAACAGCCAGGAAACGCTCCCCGCGGCGGCCATGTTCCCGCCGTGTTTGCTGAACGTATGGCGGATCGATGCGGCCGCGCGGTTGCGGTTGTCCGTGACTACGCGCAGAAGAACAGCTACGCCCTCCGGGGCGTACCCCTCGTAGGTGATCTCCTCGTAGGAGACCCCGTCGATTCCGCCTGTGGCGCGCTTGATGGCGCGGTCGATGTTATCCTTCGGTAGATTGGCCGCACGTGCGCGCTCGATTGCCTGTGCCAGTCCGGGATTGTTCGCTGGATCAGGGTCACCATTGCGTGCCTGCAGCGTGATTTCCTTGATCAGTTTGGCGAAAATACTGGATCGCTTCTTGTCCTGCCGTTCTTTGCGATACTTAGTGTTTGCCCACTTGGAGTGTCCTGACATGCGCTTTCCCCCGTTTACGTACGATTACAAGCCACATCATAGCATTTTAAGGCCCCTTCATGCAAGGTTAACGGCGCAATTACGTATAGCGTCTGCATGCTTGAACGGTGTGGTCAAGGCTGATGGATGTCATGTGCGAGCTGAAGCCAAGAAGAACTCACCACGAAGGACATGACGGGAGACGTCAGGAAAGAGAGCCTCAAGATAGAGGATAGTTTCCCTGCACTTTCGGCGCCTCGCACAGGCGAAATGAGGCTTTCGTAGCGTGAGCAGCTTG
>CAYQFN010000074.1:0-8002 GCA_964416685.1 uncultured Thermotogae bacterium
GGTCCTGGTGATGGGGGTGCTGAACCTCACCCCGGATTCGTTCTACGATGGTGGACGTTACATCACGCCACAGGCGGCAGTAGAACGGGCACTGGCGATGGCCGATGAAGGGGCGGACATCATCGATATCGGCGGCGAATCGAGCCGCCCAGGGGCGCGATCGGTTAGTATTGATGAGGAACTGGCACGCGTCGTTCCAGTCGTCGAGGATCTTGCAGCAAGGAGCGATGTCCTGATCTCCGTCGATACGATGAAGTCAGCCGTGGCACAGGCAGCGCTCGCCCACGGGGCGAGGATCATCAACGACATCAGCGCCGTGCGCTTCGATCCGAATATGGCTGGCGTCGTTGCGGAAAACGGAGCGTATCTCGTGTTGATGCATATGCAGGGGAGCCCGGAGACGATGCAGAGGAATCCGACGTACAAAGATGCCGTGGCGGAGATTAAGTCGTTCCTGCGGGAGAGGATACGCGCGGCGGTCTCCGCTGGAATCGATCGATCACGCTTGATAATCGATCCGGGGATCGGGTTTGGAAAGCGCCTTCCGCACAACCTAGAGATCCTCCGCCGACTCTCAGAGTTCAAGGAATTCGGTGTCCCGATCCTCGTTGGCCTATCGCGCAAGTCATTCTTGGGTGAGATCCTCGATCTTCCGAGCTCAGAGCGGCTGGTGGGGACGATTGCGGCGAATGCGATTGCAATCGCCAACGGAGCGGACATAATTCGGGTACACGATGTAAAGGAGGGGAGGCGGACGGCCGATGTTGCGTTCCGTCTGCGAAATTATGCAACTTAATATTGATACCTTCATGGAACATCCGGGGAAGCGCTTCCCGGTAGATGTCAGTCTGGACGCAGGGCGCGCGACGAGTATATCGGAGAACGTCACGTTCCTCGAGGACGTGACCGTTAGAGGTGAGGCGTACGTGCAGCTCACCACGCTCTATCTGAATACGGAGATCCACACCGTGGTCGAGCAGCCGTGTCGCCGTTGCCTGGAACCGGTGCGAGAGGAGGTTGACCTGAACGAACAGTTCAGGATCAATATCCCGGAGGGCGAGAGCTCCGTCGATCTTGTCAGCCGCATCCTTGGGTTCATCACCGCTGCGCTCGACCCGCACCCGCTCTGCCGCCCCGACTGCCGCGGGCTGTGCCCGGTCTGCGGGATCAACTTGAATGAGCATCCAGACCACGTCTGCCAGGAGAAGAGTGACGACCACGTGCGCCTGAGGGACTTTCTCAAGTGACTGCGGGGGCGATCACGCTCGGCTTCGATCCTGGACTTGCCACTACCGGCTATGGCGTTGTACAGGCAAGCGACAACGGCTGGGTGGTGCTCGATGGGGGAATAATAAGTACCCCGCATGGGATGTCGCGCCCGGAGAGGCTACTTGATATCTACAATGAAGCACGAGAGCTGATCGAAAGGCATCACCCATGCGGAATAGCGATCGAGGAGATCTTCTTTGCGACCAATGCGCGTACGGCGATGCTCACCGCCGAGACACGAGGCGTGCTGCTAATGGCGACACATGGGCTTCCCCTGCGCGGGTACACGCCGCTGCAAGTGAAGAAACGAATAACCGGCTACGGTAAGGCAACGAAGCAACAGGTACAAGCGATGGTGAAGGAGCTTCTCGGACTTGCGGAGACACCAAAGCCGGACGACATGGCCGACGGCCTCGCCCTTGCCCTGTGCTACCTGTTTGAGTTACAAGGGGTGAACAAGGAGGACCATGCCTATCTCTAGCGTGACAGCGAACGACCTGTTGCACATTAAGAGCGCGCCACAGGAAAGGGTTGTCCTCTTCGACGGCCACTCCATCGCCTACCGCTCCTTCTACGCCATCCGCGATCTCACGATGCCCAATGGAGCACCTGTGAACGCTGTCTACGGTTTCTGGCGTTTCCTGACGAAGATCATGCGCGATTTTCCCTCTCAGTACGTTGCAGTGGCGTTCGACGCGGGTGGAGCGACCTTCCGCCACGAGATGTACGAGCCGTACAAGGCCAATCGCCAGGAGATGCCCTCCGATCTGGCCTCGCAGCTTCCCATCATCCAGGAGCTGCTGACGCTTCTCGGGATCAAGGTCATCTACGAGCGCGGAGTGGAGGCAGACGACATCATGGGGAGCATCGCCCTCAAGGCAGCGGCGCACGATCTTCCTGTCCTTATCGTCACCTCGGACAAGGACCTGGCCCAACTCGTTGATGATAAGATCAACCTCGTGCGCCCGAGCGGGCGCGGATCTTCCGGTGGTGTGGAGATCCTCGACACGAGCGGCGTACGGGAGCGCTTCGGAGTGGAACCGAAGCAGATTGTCGACTATCTCTCGCTCATCGGCGATACGTCAGATAACGTCCCCGGCGTTCCATCGATCGGCCCGAAGACCGCAGTCAAGCTCCTGTCGCAGTTCGGTTCCCTAGATGAGCTGATCGCCCGCGCCGATGAACTGCGGAACGCGCGCATTAGAGACAAGCTGAAGGAGCATACAGAGGATGCCCTCCTGGCGCGGCGCCTCGTCACGTTAGATCCGAAGATCTCTGTTGGTGTTGTGCCGGAGGATTACGCGCTCGGCCAGGTCGATAGGAACGCTTTGGGGGAGCTTCTGAGCAAGCTCAACTTCAGCTCCGTGCTGAAGGACATCTCTATTGCACCATCATCGGTAAAGACGGATGAAAAGAAAGCCCCAGACGCTAAGAAGGCCGAGTACCGCGCGATTATGACGGAAGATGAGCTTGTTAAGCTGGTCGATGAGATAGCTCAGTGCGACGAGATCTCGATCGATCTGGAGACGACGAGTACCGATCCGATGCGGGCGCATATCGTGGGTATCGCCATTTCGCCCTGTCCGTATGTGGGCTATTACATCCCGGTCGGGCATGACTATCTCGGTGCTCCAACCCAACTGAAGCTGGAGACGGTCCTTGCCGCATTGCGGCCGGCGATCGAAGGAGAGCTGCCGCGCCTGATCGGGCAGAACATCAAGTACGATCTTATCGTCCTCTACCGTAACGGCCTTCATCCGCGCGGGGTCTCCTTCGATGCGATGATCGCCTCTCACCTCATCGCGCCTGAGCAGCGGCGACACAATTTGGAGGAGATCGCCAAGAACTACCTCAACTACAGCATGCTTTCCTACTCTGATCTCGCCGGCAAGAACGGAAAGATCTCACAGGTGCCTGTTGAGAAGGCGACGTTCTACGCCTCAGAGGATGCTGAGATTGTCTTCCGCGTCAAGGAACAGCTTGTCGCTGGTCTGGAGCGCGTCGGGGCAACGCGCCTGTTCAGCGAAGTGGAGGTTCCGCTTGTGAGCGTCCTGGCGCGCATGGAGAAGAACGGAATCCTGGTTGACAAGGATGTTCTCGCCGTACAGGGGCGCGATCTGCGCGAACGCCTGGCTGTGATCGAGCACGATCTATACGAGATTGCCGGTGAGACGTTCAACCCCAATTCACCTAAACAGGTGGCGAACATCCTGTTCGACCACCTCGGCCTTCCCGTGATAGAGAAGAAGAAGACCGGCCCCTCGACAAGCGCGCGCGTATTGAGCGAGCTTGCCGTGCAGCACCCGCTGCCGGGCAAATTGATCGAGTACCGCGAGCTGCAGAAGCTTCTCACCACCTACATCGACCGCCTCCCCGAGGCGATAAACCCCGATACGGGACGCATCCATACGTCTTTTCATCAGACATCGACTGCCACGGGAAGGCTCTCCTCCTCCGACCCGAACCTGCAGAATATCCCCACGCGCACCGAGGTGGGGGATCGGATCAGGCGAGCGTTCGTCGCTCCGGATGGTTCGCTCCTCATCGGCGCTGACTACTCGCAGATCGAAATTCGTCTCTTAGCGCACCTCTCGGAAGATGAGCACCTTATCTCGGCCTTCGTTGAGGGCGAAGACCTGCATCGGATCACAGCCAGTCGCATCTTCGCCGTTCCCGAGGACAAGGTGACAGACAAACTGCGAAACGCGGCCAAGCGCATTAACTTCGGCATAATCTATGGGATCAGCCCATTCGGCCTGGCGCGCGAGCTTGGGATCTCGCGTGAGGAGGCAAAGGCGTACATCGATCGCTTCTTCGCCGCCTATCCGCAGACGCGCGCGTACATGGACCACATGATCGAGCAAGCGACGCGCAAGGGCTACGCCGAGACGATCCTCGGCCGCCGTCGCATGCTCCCGCAGCTTTCGGAGAAGAACCTAACCGCGCGCAACTTCGCGAAGCGAAACGCGGTCAACACGCCGATTCAGGGGAGCGCTGCCGATCTGATCAAGCTCGCTATGCTCAGTATTGACCGGCTCATTGAGGAGGGTACACTGAAGGCGAAGATGCTCCTGCAGATCCACGATGAGCTCATCTTCGAGGCGCGGGAAGAGGAAGTCTCCGAGGCAAGCGTGATCATCAAAGAAGAGATGGAAGGGGTGATGAAGCTGCGCCTTCCGCTGGAGGTAAAGGTGAAGACGGGACACAATTGGAGCGAGATTTAAGGAGGGGGCGATGTTGAAACTTGGCTACTTCCTGATGATCACGGCCGGCGCGCTGTTGGGGGGATATGCGGCGTACTTTCTGGTCCGGGTCGTCGCCACGGCGCCAGGGCTCAGTGTATTCTTTAAAGTTGTGATTCTCGTCGGTGCGGCGGGATTGGTGATGACGATAATCGGCCTGATAATCGAACGCAGGAGGGAGAAAGATGATTACAGTGACAACGGAAAGAATTGAGGGTAAGGAGATCAAAGAAATGCTGGGTCTGGTGCGTGGAAATACGATCCGCGCCAGAAACGTGGGGCACGACGTCATGGCCGGATTGCGAGGGATAGTTGGTGGAGAGATAAAGGACTATACCGTCATGCTCAGTCAAGCACGCGACCAAGCGCTCGAACGGATGGTAAAGCAGGCGGAGAAGCTGGGAGCAGACGCTGTTGTTGGAGTCAGACTGACAACGTCGCAGACGATGGCCAATGCCGCCGAGATTCTCGCCTACGGTACCGCGGTTCGATTGAGCGAACGATAAACATCTCACGCAAGGACCAGATCAACGTCGGAGACAAGCTCCGACGCTACAGGAAATCCTGTCTATCTGTAACGTGGTAGTTTGTTTGCCACGTTGGGGACTTTAGCATAGCCAGGATCATCTCTATGGCGGCGCGGACGGAAGATTCCTTGTTCTGCATACGGCTTCCATCCCATTGGAAGCGACGGGATATCACACCGTGTGAGGTGGCTAATCCGATATAGACAAGGCCAACCGGCTTTTCAACGGTTCCTCCACCCGGCCCAGCGATTCCGGTGATGGAGACGGCGATGTCGCACTTAAACAGACCGCGACAGCCGATAGCCATCGCGTTTGCAGTCTCGGGGCTCACCGCGCCGTGCGCTGCGATCACATCGTGAGAAACGTGGAGGAGCGCTTCCTTCACCTCGTTCTGGTAGGCGATGACACCGCCGAGGAAATACTCCGACGATCCGGCAACATCAGTGATCCGGCTCCCCAGTAGCCCACCGGTGCACGATTCAGCTACAGCGAGCGTAAGTTTTCGTTTTCGCAGTTCCTCTCCAAGCTGCTCTTCAAGAAGCATATCCACCTCCGTGCGATAGATATTGGGGAATACTCGTCAAGAAAGCAATCTCCCGCCCGTTCGCTACGCTCGCTCAAGACGCCAAGCTTACCAGGAAAGAATCAAGAGCAACATTGCCCTATGTAGCATCCGGCCCTGTGCCCGACGTTGCGCTTGTGATTTGTGCATCAACGTGGCAGACAAGCTGCCCACGCTACAGAATCGACACCATCTGTGCGCAGTGGTGGGCTTGGAGATGCGCCTCCTTTCACATGTGGTTAGAAAATCATTATCAACTTGGAGTGGTAAGAACAGCACAAACCACTGCGCGATAGTCATTATGCTGCCGAAGGACAGCGCTCGGATAACGGACAATGTGAACAGTCGGGATTGCGCGGATGACAGATCTCGCGCCCCAGACGGATCAGATGCAGGTGCAGGCGCCGCATGAGCGCTGGATCGGGAGGGAGGAGTTCGTTCATTCGCTTGTGTGGATCGTCCTTTGCTCCGATGAGTCCGAGCCGCCGCGTGACTCGCCTGATGTGCGTATCGACTGGAAAGTAGGGCCTATCGAACGAGAAGAGCATCACGATCCCGGCCGTCTTCCTCCCCACCCCGGGAAATGACAGGAGCCAATTCATTGCTTGATCGAGTGGAAGATCGTCAAGAAACGAGATGTCGAGCGATCCTTGTTCACGCGTGATACGCTCCAGTACGTTCTTGATCCGTATCGACTTCTGGTTGTGCAGCCCGCCGATCTTGATCGCCTCAGCGATCTCCTCCACGGGGGCATCCATAACCCCTTTCAGATTTCCGAAGTGCTCGATCAATGAGCGGTACGCCCGGTCGCGGTTTGTGTCGTTCGTGTTCTGCGAGAGGATGGTGGTGATCAGCTCCTCAATCGGATCGCTCCGCGCGATCTCGACCTCGCCGTAACGATCGAGCAGCCGCTGCGCGATCCAGTCGATCTCGCGTTTAGCATTCATGGTTGAAGAGGATAGGCGCAGGGAATCTGCTATGCAAGCGCATGGTGTATCAAGAGGCTTTGTGAGAAGCACGCCACAAGGGACGGGGAATCAACCCCTGCAGGAGATTGACCGGCAGCCCGCAAATCGATAAGCTTGCATCGCAAGGAGGACGTGGTGAGCTATGGCTCTTGATCTAAGCAGTTTGCAGAAGGCGGTTGAATCTCTTGATCGAGCTCTTGACGTGGCAGCGCCGGCCAGACTGGAAAGTATGCCCGCCAACAGCAAGAGGTCATGAAAGCGGGAGTGATCCAGAACTTCGAGTTTACGTACGAGCTCTGTTGGAAGTTTATGAAAAAGGTGGCTGGAGACTAACCTCAGCCCGATGATCGCAGACGGCGTGACGCGACGGGAACTGTTGCGATTAGCGGCTGAAAACCGGCTGATCGAAGATGTCGAGCAATGGATGATCTACCACGGAGCGCGAAACCAGACGGCACACATCTATGACCTTGAGATTGCACAGGAAGTGTACGAAACGGCGCGTGGTTTTGTGAAAGACGCTGCAGGGCTCCTTCAAGTGCTGGAAGCTCACAATAATTGACATCAAACCAGCCCATCTGCAAACGATTGAGCGCATCCTTGCCGAGCATGTGCCAGATTGTGAGGTACGCGCCTTTGGATCGCGCGTAAGAGGAAAGGTTAAAGGCTACTCCGATCTTGATTTGGCAGTCGTCTGCCAAAATGATCTGCGAGCCGAGCGCTTGCGGCACCTGAAGGAGGCGTTCGAGGAATCAGATCTGCCCTTTCGGGTAGATGTACTAGACTGGAACAGGACTTCCGAGTCGTTTCACAAGGTGATTGAACAGGGCTACGAAGTGATACAAGGGCCCATCGGATCAAGACCATTGCCAGGGAAGATTTGAGGCTAAGGAATGAAGAGCAGTAGTGAAGAATTAGATTTCAGCTCGCTGGTAGCCGCTATTAGTCAGGTAAACGAGGACTTAACGACGCGGGCGGGGCGAGCGGTCAATGTCAGCCTAACCATGAGAAACTGGTTGGTCGGGGGCTATATCGCAGAATATGAGCTGCACGGACTGGATCGCGCCTCCTATGGGGATAGCCTCCTTGCCGAGCTCGCGGCGCGCTTGTGAAAACTCAAAGTTAGTAACTGCAGCCGCAGACAATTGTATCGCTACCTTCGTTTCTATCGTCTCTATCCGCAAATTGTGGAGACACTGTCCCCACAATTGAGGAAGATGGTGCCATCCGGGATGAACGCTTCGGAAAAAGTGGGGACGGTGTCCCCACAATTGCAAATTCCTCCAGAACAGCTTGTGCAGCAACTTTCATACAGCCATCTGGAATTGATTGTTGACCTTGATGATGACCTGAAACGGGCCTTCTACACGATCGAGTCCATCCGCGGGAACTGGTCGGTACGTGACCTCAAGCGTCAGATCGGCAGCCTTTACT
>CAYQFN010000075.1:0-7930 GCA_964416685.1 uncultured Thermotogae bacterium
ATTGGCTCGCTTCTGCTGATGAAGCTCGCAAAGGCCTTGTAGTGCCTTCATAGCGCGGCAGCCCTATTCGCGTTCTCAAAACAGGCAGACTGCTATGTTGGCACCACCTTATGTCGCAGCAGCACAGAGCAATGTTGGAAATAAGCTCCAACGCTCGTATGGCTCGCTACCCGATTCAGCAGATCAGGGCTCTCGTATGCAGCAGTTTGTCTTCCAGGTTTCTTCTCACTACATTAGTGTGCGGCAATTGTCGATTTCAACCAGGGATGAGTATGGTGCTAAGGAGGCTAGCAAGATGATACCAGAAATTCCAAGTTCCGATGAAGAACTCCTCTCCGAGTGCGAGGTGGAGACGTTCCGCTCCAGCGGGCCGGGAGGGCAAAACGTGAACAAGCGCGATACAGCAGTCCGGCTTCGTCACCTCCCGACGGGGATCGTCGTAACCTGTCAGCAGGAGCGCAGTCAGTATCGCAATAAGCAGATCGCGCTAGCGCAGCTGCGCGAGCGGCTTGAGTCGCTTTCGCATCCTGCGACGCCGCGTATTCCAACCACCGAGCCAAGGAGCGTGCGCAAGAAGATTCTCGACTTTAAGAGGCGCCGAACGGAGAAGAAGAACCTGCGAAAAAGGCCGAAGATCGAGGATTGAGAACACAGAACAGCGCGCTCCCCTTCCCCTCAAGATGAGACATGGATCGGCAAGGCAATCTGAAATGCTGCGCCTTCTCCAGCACGTCCAAATCATGGGCTATTTACAGTACACACAGAGATCTCTACTCGTAGCCTATGCAGAGAGCGATCCCAGCAACGATGTTCTCCAGCTCTTCTGAAGATACTTCGCCTAGCTTGCGTCTGAAGCGGCCTACGGAAACAGATTTCACCTGAAACGAATCCGCGCTTGAATCTTTGCTTAGCCCATTCGCTGCTGATGCCTCAAGCTTTGTGTGCCAAGGAAGTCCAGCATATCTAGTATTCCACTCCGTAACGGGAATAACAATATGCAGCGGAAGCTTTCCCACTTCTGGAACATCGACCACTACCGCCGGCGGATCTTTCGCTATCTCTCCCCCACGGTTGGGTCAAACCTGACTATCCAGATCTCTCCTCTAGCCGGCAGTATCGTAGAGGTCATCTTTGCCGAATGCTTCAAAATCTGTCAGCCTTTCGTTGCTTGCGTAAAGCACTTCGGCCTCCATTGCTGTGCACGCAAGAATCTTCAACCGCTCCTTAAGTGGCAGTTTCATCAACTCAACGGCCGGATACGTCGGCTGTTCTTGCTTAGTGGAAGCTGTTCTAGTATCGCCAGAGGTCATCTGAGTCGCCTCCTGAACAAACCATTGCCGGACACTGAAACCTTGCACCACACGAAGAGTTGAAAGGAAGCCAGAGGTTGCCAAGGAAATGGCCATCCGTCAGCCCTCCTGCTTGAGATCATCAGGCACTTCTGAGGCGATCACCACATTCTGAGATCGTGTTATGTATAGTGGCTCCCCACTATCGTTGTAAGTATCAGAAGCACGGAAAATCGCCCCGAGCACATGCTTGATGCGTATTTTGGCCCCATCTGCCAACACATACTCACACCATGGCTCATCAGCTTTTATGATTTCAACTGGGGCAGCTCCTACTGTTTACTAACTGTATTTGATCTTCATAGCCTACCTCCAGACTCAAGTATACACGCCTATCAAAGATCGGCAAATGGGATCACTCTCAAGCTTGAGGAGTTTGCACTCGGCGTGAACTGTTCCATTCTCTGCTTCCTTCGTGCTCTTCATGTCCTTCGTGGTGAATCAGTCTTAGCGAAGAAAAGCGCCCGCACTGTTACACGGGCGCTTGATAGTTCTTATCGTTAGTGATCTCTATAGTGCCTGTAGCGCCTCCAGATCAACATTCTCCGACACGAGCTTTCCCAGGATCTCTACCTTATCGGTGTCGTCCTTGGTAAGGAGCGGCTCGATCTCTTGCACCTGGCGTGCGGTAGCGTAGGTATCACCCGGCACAAGCAAGATCGGTACCTTGTCCTGAGTCGCCCGGTTGATGACGTTCGCCGGAGGGACGATGTTGTTGGTCAGCACGATACACGACATGCTGCCAGCCTCTAGTGCTGCAAGGATCATGTCACTGCGATCACCGCTGGTGATGATTAGCTTATCGCTCTTTCCGATCAGCGGATCGGCAAGGACGGCGGATGCGGACATCGCCCCGACGAAGGTGTGACGGATCTTCTTATCCAGTCCATCTTCACCGGCGATCACGCGCGCGAACAGCTTCTCCGCCAGGTAGCTCACAGACACGGTGGTCAGTTCTTTCTCATAGGGGATGACGCCGAGGACGTTCACCCCCATCTCCTCGATCTCCGGGAGGTAGGTCGCCTTGAAGTCGTCCGGCTGCATGACCTTGTTGATGATCACACCGCCGACGTGCGCTTCGTCCGAGCCAACAAATCTCTTCAAGAATGCGATGTCGTCGGCGATCTCGTTCTCCGTTCCGCCAGCGATGATCAGCACGTTGTGCCCCGTCGCCTGCGATATAGTGAGCGGATCGAGGTAAACGGAGGCGCCGTAGGCCAGGTCCTTCCCGCATTCGATGAACACCGAGTCCTTGTCCTTTCCCATTTCGGCGATCGCTCGCTTCACCTCTTCATGGATCGACTCACGATCGTACATGTAATGCAGCTTGGAGTGATCAAAGCCAATGGATATCGTCTCCGGCTCCTCGGTGAGCGAGAATAGGTTCACCATCAGGGCAGCATCGTAGTCCCACAACCGCTTCTTCCGGTATAGAAAACGATCTCCTAATGGTTTGAGATAACCGAACTTCTTCTCTACCGCCTTGGCCAACCCTATCAGCACGCTCGTCTTACCCGCGCTCTCCCGCGTTGAGGCGATGATCAGCGAACCCATCTCTACCTCACCTCCCGTGTAGTCTGAAAAAGAATTCTTACGTCAACTGCCTTCACTCCCTGCCCGTGTTCGTAAACGACGAGCGGGTTGATTTCAATGTCTGTGATGTCGCGACACTTGTCGATCAGCGCGCCGAGCTTCATCGCCACGTCGACGATGCCGTCGATGTCCTTCCGCTTTTCCCCACGCACTCCGAGAAGGAGGGGGTAGGAACGGATGTCGGAGACCATTGCATGTGCCTCACGCTGACTGATCGGGGCAGCGCGGAAGGCGACGTCTTTCATCACCTCAACGTAGATCCCTCCAAGGCCGAACATCACGATCGGGCCGAAGGATGCATCCTGACGCGCACCGATGATCGTCTCCACGCCCGCCTTCACCATTTCCACAACCTCGACGCCCTTGATCAATGCGTCTTCCTTGTAGGCACGACAGCTGCGCATGATCGCCTGATACGCGTCGATCACCTCATCTCTGTTCTCTAAGTCGAGGGCGACACCACCGGCGTCGCTCTTGTGGATGATATCCTTGGAGACGACTTTCATCACCACCGGATAGCCGATCTCGTCTGCGGCGTGCACTGCCTCATCGAGGTTGCTGGCCAGGAGCGATTGTGGCATGGATAGACCGAGCACTCCGGCCATCTGTTGCGCCTCGTCAGCCAGGAGAAATCCACGCTTCTCCTCACGAGCACGATCTAGGATCGCTTCAACCCCCGCCACATCGATCTGTATCTCCTCTGCCTTATCCGCGGGCACGCTCAGGTTGTGCCAAGACCTGTAGAGAGCACCCAAGCAGGAGACGGTATCATAGACATCAGCAAACACGGGAATTCCTTCTTTTCGCAGCTCGCTGGTGATCGTCTCCACCTTCTCGCCACCGAAGAGGGAGAAGACGATCGGCTTCTTCCCCCGATAGCGCTGGTACTCCTTCTTCAGAACAGGCGCCAACTCTCCAGCATCGAACAGAGCGGTCTCGCAGTAGAGGGAGAGTACGGCGTGCATGTCATCATTCGCTAGTGCTGCTTCCATGGCACGCTCATAGTCCTCCGCCGTTGCCTGTCCGGTCAGATCGACCGGGTTCTTCGATGAGCCGAAGCTGGGCATTACTGGAGCGAACGTTTCCTTCAGCACGGCTTGATTATCGTACAGATCGACCCCGTACTTCTCGCAGGCGTCAGTTGCCATCACCCCAATTCCTCCGCCATTGGTGATGATCACCGCGTCTTTCCCTTTAGGAAGAGGAGAATCGGCGAGGAAGCGCGCCCAGTCGAACGCTTCCTGTACGCTCTCTGCGCGCAGAACGCCGCACTGGCGCATTACGCTGTCGAAGATCTCGTCCGTTCCGGCGAGCGACCCGGTGTGCGATGCAGCGGCCATTGCCCCACGCTTCGATCGACCGGCCTTGACCACAATCACGTGTTTCTTGCGCGTCACCCGCTTCAGCATCTCCACAAGGCGGTCTCCGTCCTTCACCCCCTCGATATAGAGGAAGATGACCTGGGTCGCTTCATCCTCGGCGAGGTACTCCAGAAGGTCGCTCTCGTCGATGTCGGACTTGTTTCCGATGGAGACGAGAGCGGAGAGGCCGAGCGATTCGGCCGCGGTCTTGCCGATCATGGCAATCCCCAACGCCCCGCTCTGAGTGATGATCGCCACGTGACCGGGGAGGATCCCGCCCGGACCGAAGGTCGCATCGAGGGAAACAGTCGAAGAATAAATACCAAAAATGTTCGGCCCGAGGACGCGCATCCCATGCTCACGGGAGTAGCGGACGATCTGCCGCTCCTCGTCAACATTCCCTACCTCGGAGAAGCCCGAGGTGATGATCACCAGGTGTTTCACGCCCTTCTTGGCACACTCTTTCACAGCACCGAATACGAGCTTCGCCGGGATGGTGATCACCGCAATATCCACTTCTCCCTCGACCGCCGAGAGATCCGGATAGATCTTCAGGCCCAGGACTTCACCGCCCTTGGGATTGATCGGGTATATGCCGCCTTTGTAACCGCGTCGCACGATGTTCTCCACCACGCGGTAGCCGATCTTGGCGCTGTTCTGTGACGCGCCGATCACCGCCACCCCTCGCGGCTCGAACAGATAGCTAACGTCCGTTCTTGTTTTCATTACATCACCTACAATTGTAGTCTGCATTCTAGCATTATGAATTGAAGAGCATCTTCAAATCGTAAACCCCTGCTTCGCGATGCTTCTCAATCGTGAAGCCACTCTTTTCAAACAGGTGCAGCATCGGCTGATTCTCCGTCAACACCTCGGCTGAGAATCCGTGTAGGCCAGCTCGTTTGGCAAGGTATGTCAGGTAGTCAAGAAGTGTACTTCCTACCCCGCGGTTCTGGTAGTCATCGCGCACGACAAGACCCACTTCAGCGGTGTGCGTCTGCTCATCGATTCCGTACTGGCCAACGCCGATCACCGTCTGCTGCCCCTCCTCACCGATCACCGCCAGGATTACCATCTCACGCGTGTAGTCGATGACGACGAACTCCTGTAGGCGCTCGTGCGGCATATCTTTGCGCACCGAGATGAAGCGGCGGTAGATCGATTGATCGGACAGGGAGTAGAAGAAGTCTTTCAGTAGAGGCTCATCGCTGATTCGGACCGGGCGGAGCATGATTTCCAGGCCTTTGCTCGTCGTGCGGTAAGTCTCCAGCTCCTCGGGGTATTGTCCCCGCTCGCCAGGAATGTACGCCTGGTCCTTGTAGATCAGGTTGAGTGCCTTTGCCTCCTTGAGAAGCCACGGCTTGAACTTGGGATGGGCGATGCTGATCAATTCCATCGCCCGCTCACGGGTGTTCTTCCCGTGCAAATAGGCGATCCCGTACTCCGTCACCACGTAGTGCACGTCCCCACGGATGAGCGTAACGCCGGCCCCCTCGGTGAGCATCGGCACGATGCGCGACACTTCGCCGTTCCGTGCCGTCGATTGCAGAACGAGGATCGACTTGCCGTGTGGGGCGAGGACCGCCCCGCGCATAAAATCGGCCTGGCCGCCGATCCCGCTGTAGAACGTCTTCCCGATTGACTCAGCCGTCGCCTGTCCGGTGAGGTCGATCTGCAGCGCGCTGTTAATCGCCGTCATCTTCGTATTTTTGGCGATGATCATGGGGTTATTGGTGTACTGCACCGGCTTAAATTCGATTGCCGGGTTATCCGATAGATACTCATACGTCGAGCGCTTACCCATGCAGAACGAGGCGACCGTCTTGTGGCGATCGATCTCCTTTCTGTGGTTGTCGATTACACCCAGCTTCATCAGCTCGACGATTCCATCGCTAAGAAGCTCGGTGTGCACACCCAGGTGCTGTTTATCTTTCAGATTTGCGAGAATGCTATTGGGGATCTTCCCGTAACCGACCTGGATCGTCGCTCCATCCTCGATGAGGTGAGAAACATACACGCCAATCCGGGCCGCCACATCGTCGGCGACATCGGTATTGTACTCCAGAAGCGGTTCATTGTAGGGAAGTATGCACTCCACATCGTCGATATGCACGAAGGTATCGCCGTGAGTGCGCGGCATGTTCACGTTTGGCTGGCAGATGACCAGTTTGGCACTATCGACCGCAGCGCGCACGATATCCACACTGATTCCCAAACTCATGTACCCGTGGTGATCGGGGAGCGAGGTCTGCACGAGAGCCACATCTATCGGAACAATACGACGGTAGAACAGATCCGGTACCTGCGACAGGAAGATCGCCGTGTAATCGGCCAGACCCTCGTTCACCGCGCTGCGTGTGGGCTCGCTGATGAAGAAGGAATTGAGGCGAAAATTCCGCCTTACGTCATTGCGCAGGTAGGGAGAGACGCCAAGAGTCCACAGATCGAGAACCTCCGCGTCGAAGAACGCCTTGGGGTGCGCCTCCACATAGCGCACCATCTCATTTACCAGATACTGTGGCTTGCCGCAGCCTGTGCCGATAAAGATCCGATCTCCACGATGAATGTGCGAGAACGCCTCTTCCGAGGGAACAAACTTCTCCGGGTATTCCTTCGCCCAGTCATCTAGATCGAGATTATTCCTATTGATCCTTACCACCCCGTTCCTAAAGCCCCTCAATTGTCCACCATTCTTCCAATTTACACAACTGCGGGGTCAGGTCTTGCAATCCAACATCAAAGCAGTATACTTGCGGTATGACAAGGCCACTACGCATCGAGTATCCCGGAGCGGTGTATCACATCACTAGCCGCGGCAATGCCAAACGAAGCATCTTCCACGGCAAGACAGATCGGGAAGCGTTCCTCGAAATACTCAAACAGGTCGTCGAGCGCTTCAACTGGCTCTCTCACGCTTACTGCTTGATGTCCAACCACTACCATCTGTTGATCGAGACCGTTGATCCCACACTCGCACGCGGAATGCACCAGCTGAACGGGGTGTACACGCAAAGATTCAACCGAAAGCACTCGCGCGTTGGGCACGTCTTCCAGGGGCGATACAAGGCGATCCTGGTAGAGAAAGAAGCATATCTCCTTGAGCTATCTCGCTACGTTGTGCTTAACCCAGTGCGAGCAGGCCTCGTCAAAGCTGCAAAGGACTGGAAATGGTCAAGCTATTCCGCCACTGCGGGTCTAACACCGCCGCCCCCTCTCCTCACGACGGATTGGATATTGAGCCAGTTCTCCAACGACAAGACTGAGGCTCAACAGCTCTATCGTCGATTCGTCTCTCAGGGGCGGAACTCCAGGGTCTGGGAAGGACTGAGGGGACAGATCTACCTAGGAAGTGATGCATTCATACAGAGCATACCTCATAGCCACACCAAGTTGGGAGAGATTCCGCGGGTTCAGCGGCTCGCCGTGCGCTCTTCGCTTGACGACATCTTCAATGATCACTCCGAAGACGAAGGCATCCTGATCGCATATAGAGACAATGGATACACGATGAAAGAGATCGCTGAACATCTCGGTGTGCACTATGCCACGATCAGCCGCAAACTGCGCAAGCAGGAACAACTCCAAAATCCTACATCTTAGTGTTTGATTGCAAGACCTGACCCCGTA
>CAYQFN010000076.1:0-3572 GCA_964416685.1 uncultured Thermotogae bacterium
CCAAGAGCAACGGAGAGTGCACAGGCGATAGTCGGGGTGCCGAGCCAGCCGAACAGCACGCGCACAAGCGCACGGCCATCGATCGTCTTCACCCCCTTTACCAACCCGATACCGACCACTGCTCCGACTACAGCCTGAGACGCGGAAACTGGAACACCTATCATCGCGTAGACGTTCAGGGTGATTGATTCGGCCAATATGACGACCAGCGCGGCGAAAGGATCCAGGGGGACGAGGCCGCTGCCTACCGTGCGAATCACCCGCTTGCTGAATGTCATTATTCCAAGAGCAATCGCCAGTGAGCCGAAAAGGGCAGCAAAGGACGGAGATATCAACCCAGCTTTGACGTACACTCCGGTTACATTGGCCACGTTGTTTGCCCCCAGGGAGAATGCCCCGTAACAGGTGACGAGCACAAGCCCCCAACGGACGAAGCGATCTTGACTAGCAAAGCGTCCCATCAGCGTGTGCGGATAGAGTGTGATAATCTTGTACGGAATGTAAGCGGCAATCAGGCCACCAATCGGGGTCAGTATCCAGGAGAGGAAGATCTTCATGAGCGGTTGCAGGTTCACGCCGCTTGCGTTGAGTAGACTCCCTCCAATGATCGCGCCGACTGTCGCCTGGGTACTGGAAATGGGAAGGCCAAGCATCGTCATAATCGTCACGGTGATTCCCGCAGCAAGCATCACCGTAAAACTAGAGACAAGCGTCTGCGCCCCAATCGCGCCATAGGTGGCAAAACCGCGACTCCCCATGAGGACCGCACCAATGACGACGAACACCGAGGCGAGACTTGCCGCCGTCCAGAACCGCAGCGCGCGGCTCCCCACAGCCGGGCCGAACAGGTTCGCAGCGTCGTTTGCGCCCAAACCCCATCCCATAAATGCTCCTGCGATCAGTGTCCACATACTTTCCATGCCTCGTGTTTTGTTGATTTAGTAAGGGCTATAGACTATAGCTATAACTGTCAAGATGCAAGTCACACCATGCAAGCACTCCGCCTAGCCAAGCGCTCTCCACTCAGTATAATGACACGATCACGTTCCTAGAGGAGGACGGAAAGATGAGCAAATACCGCATCGCATGGCTCCCCGGAGACGGTGTGGGCGCGGACGTGCTGAACGCAGCACGCTTGGTACTGGACAAGGTCGGCTTCGACGCCGAATACATACCAGGAGACATAGGATGGGAATTCTGGAAATCTGAGGGGAACCCGCTCCCGCAGCGGACGCTCGATCTGTTGAAATCGACGGACGCCTGTCTGTTCGGCGCGATCACATCCAAACCGAAGGACGAGGCGGCAAAGGAACTGGCACCAGAGCTGCAGGGAAAGGGACTCGTCTATTCGAGCCCGATCGTCGGCCTGCGGCAGTTGTTCAACCTGCACACCAACCTACGGCCGTGCAAGGCCTACCCAGGAAACCCGCTTAACCTACGAGACGACATCGACCTCGTCGTTTTCCGAGAGAACACAGAGGGGCTGTACTCTGGGGTCGAGTTTCACCCCGTACCGGAGAACATCCGCACTGCCCTGGACACCCACCCGAAGATGAAGCGCTACGAGAGCGTAGCAAACGATGACATGGCGATCTCGGCCCGCGTATTCACCCGCAAGGGATGCCAGACGATCGCGCGCGATGCCTTCGAGTACGCAAAGAAGCACAACTATCCAACGGTAACTGTTGTAGAGAAGCCAAACGTCATCCGCGAGACATCTGGTCTGATGGTGCGCGAGGCGCGCAAGATCGCCTCTGAGTATTCGGGGATCGAGCTGTGGGAGGCGAACATCGACGCGATGTGCATGTGGCTGGTCAAGAACCCGCAGAAGTACAGCGTGCTCGTCGCGACAAACCTGTTTGGCGATATCATCTCCGACCTCTCCGCGCAGCTCGTAGGCGGGCTCGGTTTCGCTGCATCGGGAAACATCGGCGATGACTATGCCGTCTTCGAGCCGACGCACGGTTCCGCGCCCAAATATGCCGGCCAGAACAAGGTCAACCCAACCGCAACAATCCGCGCCGCCAAGATGATGCTCGACTACCTCGGCGAGAAGGATAAGGCGGAACGGATCGAGAACGCCGTCGCCCAGGTGATCGCCGAGGGGAAGATCCGCACCTACGACATGGGCGGAACATCTACCACGACGGAAATGGCGGAAGCGATCGCGCAAGCGACATAGGAGGATCTCATGGATTCGATCAGCCGCAAGTTGGCCCGCTTCGCTCTTACCATCAAATACGACGACATCCCGGAACCGGCGCGTGTGGAGGCGAAACGCTTTCTACTAGATAGCGTCGGCTGCGCCCTCGCCGCCCTCGACCATGAGGATATGCGCCAGGCGTTCTGCTACATCGAGCAGCTCGGGGGAAGCGATCAGGCGACGATCATCGGCCACGGGACGAGGACGAACGCACCGAACGCCGCCCTGATGAACGCCCTCCTCGTGCGGGCGATGGACTACAACGACATCTACTGGAAGCAGGACCCGTCCCACCCGTCTGACATCATCCCCGCGGCCCTCGCTGCGGGGGAGATGAACGGTGCGAGCGGAGAGGACCTGATCGTGGGGATCGTCATCGCCTACGAGCTGGAGATGCGTATGTGCCTGGCAGCAAATCCAGGTGTGCGCGAGGTCGGTTGGCACCACGCCACCCTCACCCAGTTCGTCAGCCCCCTCGTCGCCGGCAGGATGCTCGGTCTAAACGAGGACCAGCTCGTCGCCGCAGTGGGGATCAGCGGATCGAGCCACTTCACCCTCGGCGGGGTCGTCGCCGGCCACCTGACGAACATGAAGAACACCGCCGACCCGATGGCCACCGAGGCAGGAGTGCGCGCAGCGCTCTTGGCAGCGACTGGATACACAGGATCAGAAGAGCTGTTCGAGGGGAAGGAGGGCGTGTTCGAGGTGATCGGAAACGTCAATTGGGACCAAGAGAAGATGCTCTCCGGCCTGGGAGACAAATTCATGATCACCGAGTGCGGGTACAAGGCCTTCCCCACCGAGGCACTGACACACCAACCGATCACCGCCACGCTCGAGGTGATGGCGGAGAACGGGATCGATCCGCATGACGTGAAGGAGGTCGTCGTCAAGACCACGACACGGGGCGCGGACATCCTCTCCGATCCGAGCAAGTACCAGCCGACGACGAAGGAGACGGCGGATCACTCGCTTCCCTACTGCATCGCTGTCGCAGTCGCCAAGGGGAACGTCCTTCCCTCCGACTTCGAGGAGGAGGCGTTGAAGGACCCGTTCGTCTGGGAACTGTTGCCGAAGATCAAGGTGGTCGCCGACCCGGAGATCGACGCGCTCTTCCCCAAGGTAAAGCGGGCGATCGTCAGCATCACCACTGCTGATGGCGTGACCTACAGCAAGCAGGAGGATCACGCCAAGGGGCGTGCGGAGAGGCCGCTGAGCGACGCCGAACTGGTCGACAAATTCACCGCCAACGCGCAGCATGCACTGCACGAGGATCACCTCAAGCAAGTCGTTGAAGAAACGCTCAACGTCGAGCGAGCTGCCAGCATCGCTCACTACATGGCTCAGCTAACGCGCGACCGGTAGCATG
>CAYQFN010000076.1:3672-5462 GCA_964416685.1 uncultured Thermotogae bacterium
GGAATGTCTCGTGCGCGAGCTGGAAGAAGAATTAGGGATAGACGTAGAAGTACAAGAGCCGTTCATCACTGTTGAACAGGACTACGAGAGATTTCACATCACGCTGCACACCTTCCACTGCCGCATCCTGCGCGGGCAGCCGCGCGCGATCGCCTGTGCAGGATGGAGATGGGTAAAGATTACTGATCTATCAAGCTTCACCTTCTCCGCTGCCGATAAGCACATCATCGCAGCGTTGCAGAAAGAGGACTTCTCACTGGCCCGTTAGAGCGAAATGCTGCCACGCTATGCGCCTACACATCGAGGGCTGAGGGGAGATGAACTACACCGCCGCAAGCGGACGGTGTATCAAGAAGATTTGCAAGAAGCACTCCCCAAGGAGCGGGGAATGAGCCCCTGCAGGGGATTCAACAGGGCGCACTGCCTTTATCGCTGACTTGCGAAAATCCTTTGTACTACGCGTGATAATGGCGTCAGATCCAATCAGATACGCAGCCTGTTCCAGGACGGCATCCTCAAAATCAGCGATCTTGCTTTCGATCGCACGCTCAAGCACAGACCGATTGACCGGAGCGATCTCGAACAGCTTCAGTATATCGCGAATTGCTTGACGTGAAGTCACGCATTTTCATTATGCGCTTTAGGTAAAAGGGATCAGTGGGGTGACCAGAGCCGTATACAGACCTAACCATTTAGAGGTTTATTCCCCTTGCCTCTTCCCGTGAACAGGTACTGGTTAACCTGCTCTAGTCAAGGATCTCATTCAACCCTTCGATCAACTTACCCATCTCTTCCGGCGATACCCTGTCGATAAGATTCCCTATGCGCTCAGCAGACATGGTCCGAACTTGGCTGATCTTGACCCATGATCGTTTCGGCAGTTTACCCCGATCAAGTTCAAGTGTCAGCGGAAATCCGGCGCGCTGCGCCTTGCTTGTGATCGCCATCGCAATCACAGTACCAGAACGCTCATTGAAGATGTCGTGGCTTAGCACCACAACGGGACGCTTGCCTCCCTGCTCGCGCCCACGAACCGGGTTGAGGTCTGCCCAGCGAATCTCTCCTCTCAGTATTCGGGCCATTCTTGCAGCGCCTCAGACAGCCCCTCGTCAGCTAGTGACTGCTCAGATATACGGTCCAGTTTGGCACACTCTTCGGCAAGGCGCGTCCGTGCCATACGCGTTAGCTTCTCCTCGAGGGCCTCTTGAATCGCCCGGCTTCGGCTTGGGAATACCTTCTTTGCAACGAGCTGATCCAAACGTTCCAAAATTTCTCCATCAATACTTATCGCAACTTTGGCTGATCGCATTCCAAATCACCGGTATTACTATACGTCATACCAATACTCGCGTCAACTCTTACAGGCAACCGGTTGCTGCAGTGAGAGATCATGGTTTCGTAGATTTCCTAAGAGCAGCATTCCTAGAACGCGCCAGTGGGCTGTTATCCACTTGAAACGACGAGGAACCATAGCTTTCCACTCTGTCAGATTTTCCGACATCTTGCAATTCGAACACCGCTTTGAGCCTTGACAGTAGGCGGCAAACGCTGTATAGATAGCACGCCTGGGAGGGATGAGATGCTGAGAAGGGTTCTTTGTCATTTCAGATGGCCAACTGAAGAGAAAGAGTCAAGCGCTAGGGCTCTCAGAGAGGAGCAAAATCGCTTCACCACGAACGGCACGAAGACCACGAAGGAGTCACAGAATGAAATGCTCCATACGGCTCCTGAGGGTGACATTGCACAGCCAATTATCGCATTCGACGGCTCATTAAGCCCCATTCTTCGTG
>CAYQFN010000076.1:5562-7906 GCA_964416685.1 uncultured Thermotogae bacterium
AAGGACGGCTTTCGCGTAGCGCTGCATTCGGCGAGTGACGTGCGCGCGGTGTTCTGGTACGGGAACAACCTCGGCCGCTACCTCAACTTCCACATGATGACCGCCCTGTCCGGAGGTATGAAGGACGTGCAAGCGGCGTTCGAACGGGCGATCGAGCTCGATCCGACCTACCTCGGCGGCGGACCGTGGCGATCGCTGGGATCGTTCCTAGCTCAGGTCCCAGCGTTCATGGGTGGAGATAAGGACAGAGCGCGAGCGGCTCTCGAAAGTGCAGTCCAGATCGATCCATCGTTTATCGAGAACTACGTCGATATCGCTGATTACGTCGCGCGACCGGCAAAGGATTGGGCCGGTTTCTGCAATGAGATCAACGCTGCACTAGCCGTGGAAGCAGATGAGGGCAAGGTGGCAAAGTGGCCGCTGTACAACGCGCTCGCCCTGCAGCGGGCACATGATCTCGCAGAAGATCATCCCTGTGGTAACTAAGGTGAACACGTCTCGATTTCCGGAATTCACCGATTGCACGATCTGCCCACGAGAGTGCCACACCGATCGCAGGGTAGACAAGAGCGGTTTCTGTGGTAGCGGCACGGGCTTTCACATCGGCTCGATCTGCGTACACAAGGGAGAGGAGCCTGTCCTCAGCGGCACGCGTGGGATGTGTAATGTCTTCTTTACCCGCTGCAACATGCGCTGCATCTACTGCCAGAACGCACAGATCAGCAGGAACAGGGGGCCGATCCTCGGGCGCGAGATGGCACTATCCGAGATCGTCAAGCAGATTGAGCAAATCCTGGAAGAGACAGAGATCTCTATCGTCGGCTTCGTCTCGCCTTCTCACGTCATCCCCCAGATGCGCGCCATCATCGAAGCGATCAGAGCCGATGGCTTGAACCCAACCTTCGTGATGAACACCAACGCCTACGACAAGGTGGAGACAATCGCCTCGTTAGAAGACATGATCGACGTCTATCTGCCGGACCTAAAGTACATGGACGCCGACCTCGCCGCGCGCTACTCGGCAACGCCGGACTATCCGCAAGTGGCGACAGTGACGATCGCGGAGATGTACCGCCAGAAGGGGGCACAGATTACGCTCGACGATGAGGGCCTGATCCACTCCGGGCTGATCGTGCGCCACCTCGTCCTACCGGGGCAGATCGAAAACAGCGTAGCCTGCCTGAGATTCATCGCAAAGCACCTCTCACCTGAGATCCATCTCTCGGTGATGTCGCAATACCGTCCGACAGAGGCGGTGCGCGATCATCCATTGCTCGGGCGAACGCTGTACCCGGAGGAGTACGAAGAAGTGCTCGACGAGCTGGATCGCCTCGGCCTGGACAATGGATGGATTCAAGAGATGAAGAGCAGCGAGGAGTACGTGCCGGATTTTTCGAGCGCTCACCCTTTTGGGGATCTGTAGATGAAAGCGGAAGTAGGAACGGGGAGTGCGGAACGGAAAAGCGTGTCTCACGCCAAAAATGGACCGCAAGAAGAGCCGTTGATTCCCTGCGAAGTTCAGATTCTCCTCTTCAATAACTGGAGGAACTCGTCTGTAGACACTAGTCTGATTCCCTGGTACTCCCCAAGGTTCTTAAGATGAACGTCTTTTGAGACGACATACTCCGCGTTCACGGCAAGGGCGCAGGCCAATATCATGTCATCTGCGGGATCTTCTTTGATTACTTGAATCTCCGGCCACTCAGTGACCACGTGACCTACGTTGCGTAGCTGTCTGATGAACTCTTTCACATCCTCGTCGCTATAGCGGTATCGATCTCTGATCCTGCGATAGGTGAGGAGGACGCGGCGCAGTTCCTCCAAAATGCCTTCAGATAAGGAGAGATCGTAGCCTTTCCCTCCCGCTTGCAGCACCTGATTGTTTACCCCGCCGCGAGCGAGAAAGGCTGCGGCCAACACACTCGTATCAAGAACAAGCGCGGTCCTCCCTTACAGCCTTGATTGCTTCCAGTACGTCGCGCTCGACTTCCTCCTCAGCGGCGTCTCCAACTTGGCTGTGCACCCTTTCCAAGAGCTCCCTCAAGGCTTCCCACGCTTCCTTCTTTCCCTTGTCTATCATAGCCTTTGGCTTGAGAACGATCGCTGCATCTTTGGCTTCGACCTCCAGGTAATCCCCAACTTTAAGATCAAGAGTCCGGCGCACTTCCGCGGGGAGGGTCACCTGATACTTATCCTTTATCTTGACTAATGGCATCGCTCTTCCTCCTCTTGTTAGAAAGTATAACTTTCCGACAACACAGGATGCAGCGACATCCATGCCCAGTCAAGCTGCTCTGTGCAGTTCTTGGCCTTTGAGGTTTCTCCTCACTTGTTTCGGAACGAC
>CAYQFN010000077.1:0-7787 GCA_964416685.1 uncultured Thermotogae bacterium
CAATCGCTAACACGCCGGACAAGGGAACCAAGAGAAGAACCACGCCAAACACAAGGGTACGCTTCATTGCAATCACCTCATGCTACTTACCCTCACAGGCATCAGCAGTTTCATGCGGTGCTTGTGAATGACTTAATTGGTTGCTTGTCGTTTGAAGTGGGCAGTTTAGCTGTGACGCAGGTTTGCGTAGGACTAATGACAAGAAAAATTCACCACGAAGGACGCCGAACGAAGGAGACGAAGGGGGCAAGCGACAAAACACTGATTGCCGCTTGTGAACTTCCTCGGATTCCATAGTAATCACAGCATCGTAGGTCTTGTGGAGTTCTACTCTTCGTGTCCTTCGTTCGCAGTTCCGCAGTTTGGCAGTTCTATCAGAGTCTTACTATTTGCCCCTCTTCTGCTCTTATCCTTTCAAAATTCCCTCAAGCTCGCTCAGCGTCGGCAGCGAGGGCTGTGCTCCTCTTTTCGTGGTGGCGAGCGCTCCAGCGGCACATGCGTAGGGGATCGCTTTTTTCAACGGACGCGTTTGCAGTGCCCAGGCCAGTGCGCCGTTGAAGGCATCACCAGCGGCGGTGGTGTCGATCGGCTTCACATTGAATGCCGGGAACCCCGTGATTCCAGCGCTCGTCGTGAGGTACGCTCCTTCCGCGCCCGCGGTGCAGATGACGTTTCTCACGCCGCGGGAGACGAGGAGGCGCGATCCAGCCTCGATGTCGGAACTACCGATGAGAAGGTTCAACTCGTGCTCGTTTGGGGTGAGGAGATCTATCCTCTCCAGTAACAGATGCGAGATGTCTTGCGCCGGCGATGGATCGAGGATGATGAGCGGTTTCTCTGCTGGAAGAGCACGCAACAGGTAGTCGATCGTTGCCAGCGGTATCTCCAGTTGCAGCAGGAGGATGTCGCTGCTTGCTAGCAGATCCAGGTGCTTGTCGATGTAGCGCCGGTCGACCAGCGCGTTTGCCCCCGGAACTATCGTAATCGCGTTCTCGCCGTTATCGGCGACGCTGATCACAGCAAGACCGGATGGTCCCTCCACTCGCTCGACGTTGCGTGTGTCAACCCCGTTTTCTTGCAGCCCAGCGTACAAGGCGTCTCCGAACTGATCCCTTCCGACCTTGCTCAGCATGACTACGCGTGCTCCGAGGCGCGCCGCGGCGACCGCCTGGTTCGCCCCCTTCCCTCCTGGATAGCGGGCGATGCTCTTCCCCTCAATCGTTTCTCCGGGACGGGGAATGGTCTCAACTTCGATGACGAGATCGGTGTTGATGCTTCCCAGGACGCAGATCAAGTGCCTCTCACCGCTGCGTAAAGGATCTCCACGAAGCGCTCGCGCGATGCCTCCAGGACAACGTACGCGTTCGGTTCGTCGCCCGTAATCCCCATGTGATCGACAACTGTCGCTCCTCGCGTCAGCTCGCTATGCGTCTCGATTGCCACGTGCAGGTGCTTCGTCACCGTTGCTACCCTCGGATCGAGAGCGACGGACATGGTGATCGGATCGGGGAGATCGAAGCCTGGCAAGTCGAGCTTCTCTACCCCAAATCTGCGCAGGTAGGCTTGGATGCTCACGCAGAACTCACCGAGAGGAGACAGGCTAGCCAGCTCCTCCGCCTGCTTGTCATTGAACGTGGCGTACTTCTGCGACACGTCCCAGCCGACCATGGTGATCGGCAATCCTGACTCGAAGACGATCTTCGCCGCCTCCGGATCGACCCAGATGTTGTACTCCGCCGCCGGGACGATGTTCCCGTATCCGAACCCGATTCCGCCCATGATCACACAGCGTTCGACTAGCTTAGCAATCTGCGGATCGCGTTGCAGGGCAACAGCGATGTTCGTCAGCGGGCCGAGTGTGACCAGGGTGGTCTCACCCGCGAAGCGATGGAGCGTGTCGATAATCACATCTACAGCGTGTCCTGGAGCAGGAGTGCGCCCGTGCAGCGGCAGGCCGATCTCTCCCATCCCATCCTCGCCGTGTATGTACTGAGCCGTTTGCAGCGGTCGCAAGAGCGGCCTTGCCAGCCCAGCGTAGACAGGGACATCCGCGTTGCACTGTGCCACCGTGTACAACGCGTTCTGCACTCCCAGATCGAGTGGGACGTTTCCCGCAACCACTGTGATCGCCTCCACCTGAACATCGGAGTAATTGAGCGCCATCACAAGTGCAACAGCATCGTCAGAAGCGGTATCAGTATCGATCAGAAAGTGTCGCAAGATAATGCCTCCTGTAAGTCTAGTCTGAACTTAATGGTAGCAAATCGTCCATCCCTCCGCCAAGAAAGAGGGCTGGATTCCTGTTGTTTGCACTGAGCACCGGCTGATCTTGCTCCGAGCAGGGCTTGCACCAAAGGACTTCACCGCTAAGAACGGTCCTGGGCTGACTGGCAGATGTAGCCATTGGAGGTGCACTATTGCCCAGATTGGAGAATACGATGTTGGTTTCGTCCTTCGTAGTGAGAGAGGCTTCTGCCTGAGCGAGCTTGACAAGCCTCGCTTCCTGCGGTAGAGTGAAACCAGAAAGTACCAGGAGGTGAATGTTATGACAATAGAGTCTCGATTCGTGCCAGTAGCAGGTGGTTGCGTTTGTTGTCCGTTCACTTCCGATTCGCTCTGTTCTTTCTAGCACAACGAGTTTTCCCTTAAACCATTTTTCAAGCATTCTCTATTCGGCGCTTGGCGTCGGGATAGGTTCGCGTCTCTTTTCTCAATAAGGAGTTAAGATGCTTATTTCACATAGTGTGTTAGATTTAATTGGTAAGACCCCAATGGTGCAAGTGAGTAAACTGCCTGGTGATGACAAAGTTTGCATCCTTGCAAAGCTTGAATCATTCAATCCGATGGGGAGTGTCAAGGACCGAATTGCCCTTGCGATGATCGAAGATGCCGAAGAGCGCGATCTGCTCTGCCCGAAAAGCACGATCGTCGAGCCGACGTCTGGAAATACTGGCATCGGCCTGGCGCTTGTGTGTGCGGTGCGCGGTTATAGCCTCATTCTCATAATGCCCGCAACGATGAGCAGCGAGCGGCGAACGATTCTTAGGGCATTGGGAGCAGAGCTTGTCCTCACTCCTGGAAACTTGGGAATGAGTGGGGCGATCGCCGAGGCCAAGCGGATCGCCGCTGACACGGCCAACGCGTTTATGCCGCTACAGTTCGAGAATCCAGCCAATCCGCGCATTCACGAGCGGACGACGGCACGCGAGATCTGGGAGGACACGAATGGAGGAATCGACATCTTCGTTGCCGGGATTGGCACCGGAGGGACGATCACCGGGGTCGGAACGTTCCTCAAGGAACACAAGAAGAGCGTCAAGGTTCTGGGTGTCGAACCATCAGGGTCTCCGTTTCTCACTGCGGGCCGGGCGGGGAAGCACAAGATCCAGGGGATCGGAGCAGGCTTTGCCCCCGCGGTGTTGCGGCGGGAAATCCTGGACGAAGTCATCACGGTGACCGACGAGGATGCGATCGATACCGCTCGTCGCCTGGCGAGATGCGAGGGGATCTTCGCCGGAGTCTCATCCGGGGCAGCGATGTGGGCCGCATTGACTGTCGCCCGCAGGGAGGAGAACGCGGGGAAGACGGTTGTCGTCATCCTCCCCGATACTGGAGAGAGGTACCTCTCGACCGATCTGTGGAGGGTGGATGATGTTCAGAGCGTTGCGTGAAGACATACGTGCCGTTCTTGCATGGGATCCCGCGGCCCGCAATTCATTGGAGGTGCTTATCTGCTATCCCGGGATGCATGCCCTGTGGGCGCATCGTGTCAATCACTTCCTGTGGAATCACGGCCTGAAGCTACCGGCGCGCATTCTATCACACGTGATCCGCCGTCGTACTGGCGTGGAGATTCACCCGGGAGCAACGATCGGAAGGCGGGTAGTTATCGACCATGGGATGGGGATTGTAATTGGGGAAACGGCCTTAATCGGCAATGATGTCCGTATGTACTCTGGAGTGGTGATCGGTACCACATCGCATCTTCCTGGGAAGCGTCACCCGACGATCGAAGACGACGTGCTGATCGGGGCCAACGCACTTCTGCTTGGGCCGATCCGGGTTGGCAGAGGAGCAAAGATCGGCGCGGGGACAGTGATCTACCACGACGTTTCGCCGGGTGTGGTGATCCGATCTGCCCAAATGCAGCAGTGTCGTCAGGTACAAGGACGGTTTGTCTTGTCGCGGATCCAGGGAACTAGAGATCGCGTGTGTGATTGTGCGGAGGCTGCCAATCTACCGTAAAGGATTCGCTCCGCGACTACGGCCATCGCAGCGTGATGCTGGTAGTGTTCATGCTAGTGGTGGCCGCCAACTACACGCATGCCGCCCGATGCCCCGCATACTCTCTCTGAAGGGAGGTGCAACTAACCCTTATAGGTCTCCCAGTGGACCCTCCTCTCGTCATATTGTGTGCGTGCGGGCTGCTCTTCCGCGGGGACGCCAATCGGGATGAGCGCGAATCCGAATACGTCATCAGGAAGTCCGGCTACGGAATGAACTCCCGCCTCACGATCGCCGATCATCCCGCACCAGGTGGCCCCCAGGCCAAGGTTAGCGACGGCGAGGAGCAGGTTCTCGGTGGCCGCGGCCATGTCCTGATCGAACCATTTGTATCCTTCCTTCTTGCCGAAGGGGATGATCACCGCCCCGGCGTCGATGCCGAACTTGGCGTAGGGGTGCGCGCGGCAGATCGCGGTAATCTTTTCCCTATCAGTGACAACGAGAAATTGCCATGGACGGGCGTTGTTCGCCGATGGCGCGGCCATTGCTGCCTTGAGGATTGTCTCCAGTGCCTCGCGAGGGATAGCCTCTCCGGTGAATTTGCGAATCGACCTACGCTTCGTGATAAACTGTAATACTCTTTCGCTCATGATATCTCTCCTTCTGGTTTGTGGTGCAATAGACTCTACACGACAGCGCTTGTGAATGCGAATCGCCTGCGTGTATGCGTTTGCGCCGAGTCATGGGTGCAAATGACCCTAATGCAATCTCTCCCCTTGTTGCAGTTGGCATTCGTCTTCCTTGGAGCAGGATTGCGCACGCACTAGCGGTCTTCTTACCCACTTGGAAGGACGAAGCGCCCAATTCAGTGACTGTGCGATTCAGGAGGCATAGCTGTGAGACTTGGATCGCTCGATTTACCGTGGTATCTTACGCCTCTTGGGGGCATGCGCTACGATAGGTTTCAGTATTCGGAGAACCCGCAGCGTGCATAGCGAGGAAAAGGAAGGTATCTCACATGCTCAAGTCTTCTGATCTGTCCGGTTATCCATATTGCACGGGCTTTTTACTCGGTCGCTGCGTAATCTGTTCCGGGGATACGTCGCCGTCGTGAGCGAAAAGATGATTGGCGTGACGATAGTCCAGGGCCATGGGACGACGAACGCATGGGGATTGTGGGAACGACCGGAGTCCTTCCCGAATACAGCAGACGAGGAGGCGTGCGCGCCGCGATCGAGAAGTCGCTTGCTCCGATGAGGGAGTGCCAGGCAGTGGGAAGGCCTCCCTCGACGTGATCAACAGAAACGCACCCCGCGCTGCGCCTCTACGAGAGCATAGAGGTCAAAGCCTACGACGTCAGCCCGGGCAGCCCCTGCTCTGCCACTAGAAATCCCAGTCCACTTGAGGCGAGGGCAAGCACAGGGTTCTATCGAGTTTCGCCAGAACTTCCTGTGGACCAGATAGATCGTCACACCAGGAGAGGACACTCGCTGGACGCACTCCCAGCCACAGGCGGGTGAAGGCGTTGACCGATGCCCGTAACGTGGGAAGTGAATCATCCCTACCTCTCTCGGCAGATGATTCCTCGCCCAGCCTCACCAGGTACTCGCCCCCCACCCCGCGCCAATCGTTATCATCGCTCAGGAAGCGCTCAATCGGGTCGGTAAGAATGAGGTTGAAGTATGCTTCCTTTGAACTAAGATGAGTCTGCTCCAAGCACCGAGGCAAATCGAGGATGCGCGCCTGCCAGTTCGCCGCAGAGAAGATCGCGTTCTCATGCTTCGATCTTTTCGTGATGCGCCGCGACTTGAACGGATGGGCGAGAAGGTCCTGCATCTGAACGCCCGGGGGTTCGCACAGCTCGATTGAGTTCACCTGATCTGAGAGATTCTTCAACAGGCCCAGGAGTTCGAAGAACTGCTCCTTCGTGCGGTACGCCATCCACCATACACTGTACGGTCCGTGCTCTATCTCCTTCGTCTTCGCCCAGAGGTGATGCGTCAATTCACCGCTTTCCTCATCGCGATAACCGAGGCCGAACCCGTTCTCGGCCCATAAGGCGTCGGCTTTAGTCATCTGGGCGGGGAGGAGGGTGCATGCGCCATGACGGCGAACGCGCGCAACCCGGCTTGCGTGCATCTCCTCCCAATCATCCACCGTCAGGCGCAGCGGGATGCGCGGTCTAGCATCGATATTGAGATCGGCTGGATCGAAGGTATACCAGTGTTCGTAGCTACCATTGCCAAAACCAAGCTGGTTGTAGAAGCCCTGGTCGAAGATGCCGAGGAGCGCGATCTTCATCCCATCTTCTGCATCCTCAGCCAGCGTCCTAGCCGTCGCACAACCTGCCAAACCCTGCTTGCGCGCGATGCGGCTCGTCGTCACTCCACCGACAACCGATACGGGGATGTCCTCTTCGAGGTAGCGCAGCGTCCCATTGCAGGTGTTGACCATACACTCCGCCGCACCGTTGACCTCGGCGACCAGCGTGCGTCCGCTCTCAAGGACGGCGTCCATCGCCTCCTCGTGCTTCTCCTTGTCTATCCAGCCAACCTCACGCCAGATGCGAGCTACAGCCTCTCTGTCTCTCTTCTTGTCGTAGTGTCTGAAGTTCGTCATCGCATGTAGATCCCACCGTTGGCGTTGATCGTTTCGCCGGTGATGTATCCTGCCTCTTCGGAAGCCAGGAAGGAGGCGAGCGCAGCGATCTCGTCCGCTTCAGCGACACGCCCCGCAGGGATCATGGCTCTTATCGCCTCCCCGTTCTTGGCAAGGGCCGCTGCATTCATGTCCGTATTCACGTACCCGGGAGAGATGGCGTTCGCCGTGATATTCGGAGCCAGCTCCAGGGCGAGCGACTTGGTTAGCCCAATCAGGCCGGACTTGGCAGCGGCATAGTGCGCCCCGTGGTTCGAGCCGGTCATCGCGCGAAGGCTGCAGATGTTGATGATGCGTGCCCAATCAAGCTCTTTCAGATACGGAAGGGCCGCCTTCACCGTGTAGAACGCTCCAGACAGGTTAACAGCAAGCGCACGGTCCCAATCGTCGACCGACATCTGATCGATCGTAGCGTGCTGCGAGAAACCGGCGTTGTTGACGACAATACGTATCCCCCCGTAACGCTGCGCCGTCTCCCCGACGAGCGATTTCACCTGCTCATAGTCACCGGCATCGGCGCGATAGGCGAACGCGCGCCCCCCAGTGGCCTCGATCTCATCCACCAGCTCTAGTGCCCTCTCCTCACCGGAGATGTAGTTGATGCTCACCCCATATCCGGATGCAGCAAGCCGACGGGCGATCGCCGCCCCGATCCCACGCGCGCTCCCGGTGATCACCGCGCCCAGCTTCACGTTCCTAGTCTTGTCGTTCATAGTCATAGTGTAGGGATTATAGAAGAGAACAAGGCCCACAGCACGCCTCAGCTTGTCATGTCCCTCGACGTCAGGCGGTGGCGGATACCTGTGCCCGAGAGCATCCGCTGATCCAGTCCCTCGCCAGGGACAACTCTAGCGGTTGACAATCGCTCGCGTGTCCTGTAGACTGAGAGCATCATGTGTATAGAT
>CAYQFN010000078.1:0-7719 GCA_964416685.1 uncultured Thermotogae bacterium
ATGAATCTCCTACCATTCGCTATTTCTTCTCCGGCTCCTCGATGAAGATGCTATCTGATATCTTCCTGCGGGAAGACGCTCCGCTCTACCTCATGGTCTCTCGCCACTACATGAAAGCGTTGCAGGAGGACGATATCGTCAGCTTTGTCCAGGAACGGCTGGCAATTGTGGATCTCTCGATCACGCAACACACCGCCGAGATCTTCCACAAGCTAACAGGCGGGATCCCGTATTACATCCAGAAACTGGGCGTTATTGTGGCTCAATCCACCATGTCAGAAGGAAGAACTACGGTTACTCCTTCCCTTGTTGACAATGCCTTCGCCGCGATGCTGGATGAACTGGACAGCGAGTTGAAGTTCGCTGGCTCTCAAGATTTAGCAATCAGCAACGAGGCATCGTACAAGCACTTTCTGAGCTCGGTGAAGCCAGGTTGAAGGATATCGCTGCTGAGATGATGGTTCACTCCCCTGACATCTCGTCAGCAGTCTCAAGGCTGAAGGATATGATGATCTTGCAAAAGCGAGAGAATGGATCTTACCACATAACTGACCGGGTGTTTGCAGCGTGGATCGCCAATATGTAGTCAATTTTGGCTATAGCCAGATCTGGCTATAGCTTGCTGGCCACTGGGACTCAGTTTCGAAACGGTATCGACATAGAAAAGAACCCTGTCCCTAAACGCTAATGGTAGCATCGGCACCTTGTTCGTCCTCGGACGATCGATCGGCTTCATGGCAATCACTTTGATGGAGGTGGCTTGAAAGCCGACTTTACCACCATCCGCTCGACGGTATCCTCTGCCCCGTTCTGGAGCGACCGGATAATTCCAGGTGACACAAACCTTACCTCTCTAGCCTGAGCCAGGGTTGCGATTCCTTGGGAGCCGGCGGTCAGCGTGCCCAAACGATCATCGTCTAGTCGGCTCCAGAAGCCGTGTGACGATCGCTCTTGCCTCGACCAAGTCAACGGCCTTGTGGTGGGGCACACCGGCAGGGAGCAAATCGGACATCCAAGGCCTATTTCCAACAAGGATGAATTCCGCTATCCCCGCTCGCTCGGAAGCGATCAGATCCAAGTCTGCATCACCGATTGCAATCGCCTCATTGGGGCGAACATCCAGCCGCTCCAAAGCGGTGAGAAAGGCTTGGGGATCTGGTTTCAACGCACCACCATCGCGGCTCAATATGACATCAAAGGAGAGAGGGTTGCGCTCAAGAACGCGTTCAACGCTACGGCGAGAATTGTTAGTGACAAGCGCACACTTGACATGCGCATCCCGCAAACACTGCAGCAATTCCTCCGTTCCGGGAACAAGCATTCCGTTCTTGACCCCCAGTTCTTCGTGTCGTTCCAGTATCCGTATACCTCGATCTCGCTCTTGTGATGGAAGATCCATAAGTTGCACATAGATCGGACGCCCGTCGACAGGAAGACCGATCTCACGACGTACGGCCAGCCAATCGATCGAGGAATCCCAAATCGTTCCATCCATATCAAACAGCGCTGCGCGAATTGTCATAGGAACGTGATAGTACCCGAAAATACTCGGAGGGGAAATTGAGAATCGTGCATCCTGGGCCAAAGGAACACGGTACGTAATCGGCTAAATTTCTCCCTATTACTGCGGGGAAGCAGATCTCTCTGGGATTGGTAGGCCTAAGAGTAGGCGGTAGCTATTGTAGTAGGAATCATCGATCTCGGTAACCGCGGTCCAGCCGTAGAATCCATCACCCCACAGCGCTTTCCCTTCTTTGGTCTGGAACTGCTCCTCAACCGCAGCGACGATCCGGTCACTTACAACCGCCGGAAAACCTGGGCCGAAGGCAAGGCAATCGTTTGGAATGGGGCCGATGACCGCCAGTACACCAATGCGGCGAATGACGTCATCAAGGTTGTAGATGTTCTTAACTCCCCGACGCAGATCCATGCACGTACCACGTAACCCCTTGCGATACAGATCACTACTCCAGCGGTCCCATACCCACAGCTCCGGATCGTCGCCGGGTTTCCAAGTTGAGCCATTCCAACCGGACGGAGGGAGCGGCGGATTCCCGTATCCGGTGCAGAAGTCGCCCTGCCCTTCGAGCAGCGCGATCATGGAGTTGATATGCCCACCGCTCTCCACGATGTTACCTACGCTTATTCCCAGCTTGTCGAACAACATCTTCGGCAGAACGTAGCCGGATGTTGAGCCACGATCGTTGTAGATCCACGTCTTTCCATTCAAATCCTTGAGCGAGTCAATTCCCGCATCCCGACGCACGTAGATCCTCGAGAAGTAGTACGGATACCCATGTCGCACCGCGGCGAGGCGTGGCGTGACATTGCCCTTGGTCAACTGATAGATCCTAACGTATTGATCGGTCGTGATAAGGCCGAACGTGTCCCCATCTGAGGAGGCGAACGCCTCGACCATCGCCGCGTAATCTGCCTGCAAGCTTACCTCGATGTAGAGCCCGGTCTTGTCGTACAGCGCCTCGGCGATCTGACTACCGCGAGTCTCAAGGCCTGTAGCGTCGGTCGATGGCACAAGGAGCATGTAGATCGGCTTCGCGCGTGTTCCCAACGCCTGTCCAAACACGAAACTGGAGGCAGAGAACAAGATAGTGACGAAGATCATCGTTAGAATGGAAACATACCAACTACACTTCTTCACGCTCCATCTCCTATCAAGGACAAACACCCGATTAGTCTACGTCATGCCCAAGAAACTCTTACAGCTTGTCGATATCGGGAACCGTTCCATCGGCAAGCCGGAACAGCATCTCCCCCGCGTGCGGGACGACGAGTATCCCCTCGTCCTCCCGGTTCTCGTACTCGGTCGGATCGATTGTTGCTGGATCGATGTAGCCGAGGTTGATCTCGCGGCAGGTATCCTCCGGGATCCCAGTCGCGAGAATAACCTCCATCCGATCGTGTTCCACGCTGTCGCGGTACGTCCCGATCCCCTTGACATGCGTGGAGTGAGCGAGGATGGCGCGGGGGACGTCCTTGAATCGGTTCCACTGGCCGAGGAAGTAATCACGCGTGTGGTATCCCACCTGGCGGATCAATTCGCCGTGGGTCACGGAGATCTCGGATAAGTTGGGAGCGTAGATGATCACCCGCCCGCCGTCCGCGACTACTGGTTCGAGTTTGTAGGTGCACTTCCCCGCCGTCCACAACTCCCAGTACATCGGTGGAGCCATGGAGAGGACGGTGTTGAACGGATGCTCAACCCAGATGATGTTCTCCTCAGCAGAGAGGTCGGCCGCCGCTGACCAACATTCGTTGACATCGCCAACAAACATACCCATCAGATCGCTTCCGTGCATGACGATGGAAATCCCCACCTGCGGTGTTGTGATGAATGCCGAGGCACGCTCGATCATCGCGCGCACCGGCGTCTCCTTGTGGCCGATCGTCTTGGGGCTGGTGATGAGCGCGCCCAGCCAGTGCGAGTGGTGCACCATCTCCGGGCCGGATACGCCGGGGAAGAAGTACTTGTGCCCGGCGGAGAACCCCACCACCTCATGAGGGAAGACCGGGCCGAGGATAATCACCAGATCGTGCTCAAGTACCGCTCGATTGATCGTCACTGGCACTTCCTCGGATAACAGCCCCCCAGAGATCTCCTCCATCTCAGCGCGGCTTATCGTGCCCACTTGAGAGAGTGCGCGTGGATTATCCCATTCGTGCTGGAGAATGTGGACGTTTGCGAAATCACGGAATTTCGGGCCCAGGTGCACGCGCAGTTCATCATCAGATAGTGGTGGGTGTGTCCCCAGGGCAACGAGAAAGGTGAGCGCGGCAGCACGTGGGGAAAGATGAGTGCTAATCGTGTCAAAGAAGACCGGCATGGGAAGGGTGCGGGTGTTGTCGGGGATGATGACCAGCACCTTCTTCCGGGTAACATCGATCTGTTCCAGCGCCTCCCCAAGGCGTTCTTTCGCCTCGCGTGTATCGATTGATCGGCCAGGAACATAGGAAAGGATCATCCTTCCTCCCACTTGGTGTGGAACACACCCTCCTTATCGATTCGCTTGTAGGTGTGAGCACCGAAGAAGTCGCGCTGTGCCTGAATCATGTTCGCCGGAAGGCGTGCGCTGCGGTACCCATCCATAAAGTCTATTGCTGAGTCGATCGCTGGAATTGGAATGCCAGAGGCGTGCGCCTGCCCGACAACGCGGCGCAGCCCAGCCTGCCCCACCTCCCAAATCTCCTTGAATGGAGTTGCGAGAAATAAGAGGGAAAGATCGGGATTATCGCGGAATGCCTTTGCCATCTGAGTGAGCGATCGTGCTCGGATGATGCATCCCGCCATCCACACCCGTGCTACCTTCGCTAGATCAAGGTTGTACCCGCGTTCTCGCGATGCATCCTGCAACTGGCGGAACCCCTGCGCGTACGCTGACATGACGGTGATCTGCACCGCTGCGAAGAGATCCCGCAGGAACTCATCGCGATCCGCGGAAATCTTGCTATCTGGTCCCGACAACACGTCGTGTGCTCCCACCCTCTCTCTTTTCAACGCCGAAATGACGCGCGCGAAGACAGCCATGGCGATCGTCGGGGCGGGCGAGCCTATGTCGAGCGCAGACTGTGTGGACCACTTTCCCGTCCCTTTTTGCGCCGCCTCATCGAGGATCAGGTCCACAAGCGGGTTTCCGGTCTCCGCATCCACTCGACGAAGGATCTTCTCGCTGATTTCAAAGAGGTAAGAGGAGAGATCTCCGTTGTTCCATTTGCCAAACACATCTGCCATGTCACACGCGCTCATCTTAAGGCCCCGCGACATGAGATCATACGCCTCAGCGATCGTCTCCATGATGGCGTACTCGATCCCGTTGTGCACCATCTTCACGTAGTGCCCGGCCGAACCCGGCCCGAAGTAGGCGCAGCAGGGCCCTTCCGGGCCGACAGCGGCGATCTTTGTCAGGATCTCCTCGACATTTTCGTACCCCTCTTTGTCGCCCCCAGCCATGATCGAGGGACCGTACAGGGCTCCTTCCTCACCGCCAGAGATTCCTATGCCCAAGTAGTGCAATCCGTACTTCTTCGCCTCATTAATCCGCCGCTCGGTGTCGGCGTAATGGGAATTCCCACCGTCGATCACGACATCACCCGCCGCAAGAAGTGGGAAGAGCCGGTCGAGGACAGCATCAGTTGGAGCGCCAGCCTTCACCATCAGGATCATCTTTCTCGGGACGGAGAGTGCCTCCACGAACTCTTTCAACGAGTGCCTAGGGACGACCCTCTTTCCTTCACACTTGTCGCGCATAAACTCATCCGTCCGCGCCTTCGTGCGGTTGTACACCGCCACGGTGTAGCCACGGCTCTCCACGTTCAGGGCCAGGTTCTGGCCCATCACCGCCAGACCGATCACTCCAAAATCAGCGTTCATCCGTTCACCTCCCAAGGTGGACGCTCGGGGAGCGCCCGCTCGAACCGTTTGATAAACATCCCTTCGTACTCCCCGGCATAGGTGCCAGCGAGGAACCGCTCCATCGCTTCCTCGTAAAACAAGTTCCAGGAAGCGATCTCATCCCCGGGGATAATCGGGTAGAAGAGAGCGCCATTCGCCCTGGCTGCCCGCATGTCGCCGGGCGCATCTCCTATCATGAGGACGTGCCCTTCTGCGTAGTGCGAACCGACAGCAGCGATCTGCTCGGTCTTCGTCCCCATCTCCTGTCCGCAGATGAGGCCAGCGTAGCGCGAGATCTCATGCTCGGCCCACTCCCGCTCCAGCGCCTCCAGCGGCGTTGCGGAGACGACGACCATGTCTGCTCTTCCTGAGAGTTTCTCCAACGACTGGCGTACATGCGGGAAGGGCGGGATCCCCTTCACGATCTCCTTCACCGCCCAGTTTACGCGCTGCGCCCACTCCAGGACATGTGCCAGCTCCTCCTTGGCCAGAGGATCATGTGCAGCAGCGATCGCCCGTTTCAATCCATCGTTTGACAGGAGGCTATTCGGATCATCCACCCAGGCGAAGTAGTGCGGAAACTGGGGAACCTTAAATCCGAATGCCTTAGTCTGCGGGTGGCTCGGCAACAGCTCTGTTAGGATGCGCTTGATCGTGACATGACGGTTCGCCCCCCGGGTTTTCGAGTACAGATCGGCGAACTCCTTGCACTCGCGCGCGGCCTGTGCCACCGGTTGAAGGCCGAAGTAGGCGATCATCCACGGGCAGAAGCATTCGCGTTGCTTGATCCCCATCGTGTCGAACGCGCAGCCGTCAGAATCGATGCAGACGAGGAAGTCTCGCCTTGGCTTAAACTCCTGCAATCTATCGTAATAATTCATCTATCCTCACTTTTGACGTTTACACTCTTCTGTAGCGTCGTAGCTTGTCTACGACGTTCCGTGTCTCCGTGTCTCCGCGTCATCGGTTCTCCGCGTCCCGTTTCTTCATCGATATCTCAGCGGGACATACTCCGGGCATTTCTTCTCAACGAAGATCTCCCTTAGGCGGGCGAAGCGCTGCAGCCCGCCGACGAGCGGGATGTTAGGCCCAGCTTCACCGATCAACGGGCGAGCATAGTGCAAAAACTCATCGGTGACGTCGATCCCGCTCGGCGCGATCCACTCCTTGGGGAAGACCCGCTCAGAGTTGGCCATCTCTGCAAGGGGAGCCTTGTCATAGGAGATGGTGTAGTCCGGTCCCGGAGCGCGCACGATCGTCGCCATGTAGCCGGTCCCTTCCTTGATCGCTATCTCCACCGCATGATGACCAACGGAGTAAGCCTCTTCCAGGTCGACGGTGGAGGCATAGATCATTGAATCCCGCTGGTCTGTCCCCGGGATCTGCCCGCGCGCTGCTCCACGAACGGCCAACCCATTTCGGTTCAGGTAGTTGACGACGATCTGAGCCACCGACATCTCACTCGCGCTGAACTGCGTGTGCCCGAAGGAGTCTTTACTCTCTCCGAGATTCCCCACGTTGAACCCCTCGCTCACCACGACGATCACCCGTCCTGTGCGCCGCAGCTCCTGGTTCACGTTCTCCGCAAGCTCTGGCAGGGTCGATTCCGCTTCGGGGAGATATATCTGCAACGGCATCTCGCGCTCTGGGTCGGCGAGGCGTGCTGCGGCCGGGATGAAGCCGATCCGCCGCCCCATCGCCTGGACGACCAGTACCGGGTCGGAACGAGACGATCCTCGGTTCTCCTCGTTTAGGTTCTGGATCATGTGCGCCCAATACCGCGCGGTCGACCCGTACCCCGGCGTATGGTCGATCAACGTGAACTCCTGATCGCCGAGGTCGTTATCGATCGTCTTCGGAACGCCGACGCAGACGAGGTCCAACCCGCTCTCTTGTGCGAGTTCACTCACCCGCTGCGCCGTATCCATGGAGTCGTTCCCGCCGATGTAGAAGAAAAATCCGATTTTCTGGGCACGAAAGACCTCGACGATCCGCTCAAGATCCTCGATCTGCTCCGGCCTGATCTTGTAGCGACAGGTCCCGATCGCTCCAGCGGCCGGTGTGGTACGCAAGAGAGCAAGCTCCTCCTCAGGTTGTGCCGACAGGTCGAGAAACTCCTCCTTGAGAACCCCTTCGATCCCGTGATATGCTGCGTAAATCTGTCCGAAACGCTCCGGATAGCTCCGGCAACCCTCCACCACCCCGAGGAGGGACGAATTGATCACTGCGGTCGGGCCGCCCGACTGTGCTATGACGACGTTCTTCATAGGAGACCCCCTTGGATGTGGGGTCAGGTCTTGCAATCCAACACT
>CAYQFN010000079.1:0-7662 GCA_964416685.1 uncultured Thermotogae bacterium
GCCGTCAGGGAGTCGAATATGGGCGTATGCTTTTCGGTAGTCGGGCATGATGTCGGAGGGCACCCACTGTTCGATGGAGCCGGAGGTACGGTCTTTGATCTCATTCCACTCCTTGCGAGGGAACCCAACTCCGGGTAACCCTTTGCTGCAGGTGAAGACGATGCGGCCGTTGCGATCGTACCAGGTGTCATCCTCGTTTTGCTTGAGGACGGGGAATTGGATGCGATAGATGGCGCAGAGCTCATCCACTGTCAGCCCAAGAGCCATGGCGACGAGAACGTCGATTTCGACGAGGGCCTGGCGACGCTCGAAGGAGGTACGCAGTGCACAATCACGAGACCACTTGCTAGGAAGGCTAGCGAACAACCGGTCACGAAGGCGCTCGTCTGTTTTACCCCACCCGGCAGGAGTTGGTACGTCCTGTAGCGTTTCTTCCCAAATTCTAGAGTAGTCGCTTGTAATCGCCATCAGACGGAGAGTTCTAGCGGTGATTGCTGGTTGAGTTGGGATATTTGGAAAGGATTCGAATTGCGAGGTGCCGAAATTACTTACTCCTGTTGTTTTCAACCAGAAATCAAGAGGCAACGAAACCGAACTGGACAAGGCGCTCAGGAGACAGCGCACTTCATCAAAGGCGTACGATATGCATCCATGGATGTGTCCAACTGACCTTGCGGCCAGAGTTGGCACAAGAGTCCTTTCACCTGCCTGACTCAGCATCTTGCGAAAGTAAAGGCAATAGTAGTCCGTCACCTTGGCGCCGGGTTCCCAGGGAACATCGGGTGTGCGGCGGCGGTATTCGGTGGGGGTGCAATCGGGCACATAGTTGGTGCGCGGCAGGTAGTCGTCGGGGATGACGGTGAGATCGATCGGATCGTAGTGGGAGTTCTGGGTACATACTCGACGCGGTGTTTTGTTTAGCGGAGTGCCAACATAGAAGTGCGGCCCAGAGAGGATCAATTCCGAGGCGTCCGACGGGAAGCGAGTCTCGCGACGGATCGTTCCGTCCTTCTGCGCATTGGTCTCGTGCCACATCTCAGTTGCCACGTAGGCATCGCTCAAGTCTCCTAGGTGCTTCGGATGAGCAGCGAACTTGCGGAGTACGTCGATCACCTGCACGGCATGAATCGCGGGCAGCCGTGCCTCAAGTCCCGGAGTCCCGGGCTTGTCATAGAGGCGGGCGAATAGCTCCAGAAGCTCCTTATCTACGTGAACGATGCGATCGCGATGGCCCGCCGTGTTCCATCTGCCGTTCTCGTCCTTGATGCCACCAACCAGACCATGCCCGTCGTGCGCATAGCAGGCATCGACCGTGGGAACTGCGAAGAGATTGCTGACATGGTCAAAGTGCGCTTCTCCAAATGCCCGCCCGCGGTAGACGTTGATGCTGAACTTCTCCCTGTGTGCGATTGGAAACAGGAATAGCCCATTCTGAAACTGAAAATGGTACTTGAGCCGAGAGTAGAGCTCCCGTCGGAGAGCACCGCCCTTTGGGTCATCGTACACACCCTCGGGATGGAGAAAACCGGCCATGCCTTTTTGTGCTCCCAGATACCATGCCTGCGGGAGAAAACACTTGAACAGATTGGACTGCGAGCCCTGCAAGAGAGGATAGTTCTGCAAGCTGTTGAGATACTGCTGGGTGGCGGCTTGACCCTCGAATTCGGACAGGTATTCGCCTACAGCGTCGTAGCGATCCAGGGCTTCGGTCCGAAGTTCCGCAAGCTGCGACGCGCTGAGCTTTCGCAGCACGAACAACGGGTCCAGGTCGCCCATAAAGCCGCCCTCTTGCCACTCGACCTTGATCCAGGGCGGATTTCCCAACACGAGATCGAAGCCGCCGTTGTCTGCAAAGATGTCGGCAAATTCCAGCTCCCAGTGAAGAAAGTGATACTGCTCAGCCAGATGCTTCACGAGTCCGATACGCGGCACTTCCACTGCCAGCTTCTCCACATCCACGAAGCCGTACGCGTCCTGCAAGGCAAGCATCTGCTGCTTGGGCACCGTTGTGGGGAAGAGGCCATCTGTGTATCCTCCTGGGGCAGGATCTCCATCGCTTTGCCTTCAAGAATGAGTTGAAGATCGGTCAGATACTTATCTCGATCTGGCAGAAGATGGGCTTGCTCGATCGGCCAGAACCACAATGCGCACCAGTAGTCCATCGCCAGCTTCAGGCGGCGGTACAAGCTGGACGCGCGAACGTTTCTCGACAAGAGTTCCTGTTCGTGCCTGACATCCTTGTTCCTCGTGGTGCTAGCTTTCATGCCTTCCGGCGCGGGCCGCCCGTAGATGGCGATCGGATCGGTCGTCTGTTGGCGCAGCTTCCGGAGTTGCTCGATATGGCCTTTCCACAGTCGATCGATGGTATCCGAGAGTTTCTGCAACATCCGAATTTCCGATTCGGAGAACGGCTTGGTGAACTGCTTTCTCCACGCGTTGATGGTTTTGATCTCGTCGGGCGCCAGGCTCTTGACAACCTTGTCTTTGTAGTTGGCCATCCCGGGGTCGGGAAGGAGGAAATGGTACACCTTGCCGGCACGATCTTCGATCTCGGACTCCGGCGGCCGGTCTCCTGCGTCTTCCGGCCAGTAGCGCTTCGGCACCTCGTCCATCCACGAATGCTCGCCCTTGGCTTTCTTGCGCAATAGTGCCGAATCGAACATCTGCCGTCGTGCGCCTATGAGTGAGTTGCCGGTGACGAGCTGCATGCCGAACCAGGGCACAAACCCGCCTGAGTGGATCGAGTTCAGCCACAGCGAGACCTCGGCCAGCTCAACGGCAATCGGATTCAGGTCCACGCCGAACACATTCTCGTCGGCGAGCAGCATCTTAACCTTCTGGCGTTCGCTCACGTACTTGTCGGGCGGAAGGACCTCATCAAGTTCCTTCTGCTTGCGGTGCATATAGGCATCGGCCAGTTGGTTGATCGCTTCATTCAGGAACGCGGCACTTCCCATCGCTGGCTCGCAGATTTTCAGTTTGAGGATATCATCAGCAGACTTGCCATCGAGCAGTTCTTTGAGCGCGTACTTGACCAGGCACTGGGTGAGGACTTCCGGGGTGTAGTAGCTGGCAGAACGTTCGCGATCACGGCCAGCGAGTCGGTAGATGAACGTGCCGCGTGGGTATTTGCGCAGCGTTCCCGGCCTCCAGTCCGGGTTGTGCTTCTGATCCTCCGCAGTGTTGAACACCTTCTCTTCGTCCTTGTACTTCGGTAGGTCGTCTTCTCGAACGAAGAAGGCCTGATCGAGTTCATTCACCCGCTCCTGGTCGGCGCGCTTGACTTCGTAGAGATCGGTCTCGGCGAAGAAACCGCGATAGGAAAGCAGGCCTTCGTAGACCGCGCCCAGCTGGTTGATCCCGAGCTGCGCATAGCTGATGCGGCCGCGGCGGTTCTTCTTGCCGCTCTTGGGGCGAGACAGGGACATCAATTCCAGCACTCGCTGCAGCACGAAGTTTCGTAGTTTCACGCGATTGAGAAGCGGCGTTCGTTCCGGGTCGAACAAATGCGACTTGAGCGGCGAAATGGTGAAGCTGTAATGCAGCAGCTCGTCCTGCCCCAGCAAGGCGAGTTTCTTGCTTGGCTCATACCCCTCATAAATGAGACGGAACAGCATCGAGAGGGATTCGTGCAGGTAGTAACCGTTGCGGGATTCCTCGGTCGTCAGTGGCACTATCTCCAGGTCGCGCAGCGACTCCAGGCTGTATCCGCTTCGGTAGACGGGGCTCTTCATGTCGGCGTAACCGAGTTCGGGCCGTGCTTCCAGATACAGCAAGAAGAGCAGTCGATACATGTACCGCAAGCACTCCAGCGTCAGCCGATCCGAGTACTTCTTACCGTAGATCCCTTCATGTCGGACTTCACGCAGGTAGTAGAGGGCTTCATTGGCAATGAGCTCGATAGCCTCTCGTAGGGAGTACTTCAGATCCTCGGAAACCTGATATGCGTGCTTGTGCGATTGCTCGTCTAGCGTGTCAAGAAGTGGCTCGCCCTCCTGTGGGCAAACGCTGTCACGGTGCAGGAGCGCGGCCATGGCGCGGAAGGTCGAGGTTTCGCGACGGCCGAAGATCTCGTTGAGATGAAAGCGCAGCAATCGTTTCTCATGCCACTTGCTGCGATCGACGAGCACGACAGCGTTGAAGTCAATAACCAGAACCCAGCGTGGGGGATCCTGCAAACCGAACACCTCGCGCGTGATGATGTCCACAAGGATCTCTTCATGCAGTGTGTCTTCAACATCATCTGGATACTGCTCGGGCAGGATCGTTTGCAGCAACGGATCCTCGGGTTCAAGCACAGACGTCGCGGTCTCTAGGATCCACAATTGGGGGCTGCCATTGGGCTTTGAAATCTCGCCAAGAATGGGTAACGCTACACCAGATTCGCCTGCTTTCAACTGCGCATGAACTTCGTAACCCAGTGCATCCAAAAGCCTCTCGACAAAGTCCGCTTGACCTTCGAGAATGTCCGGGAGACTGCGAGCGCGCTCAAGATCCGCTTTGGTTGCGAAATAGGATTGCGCCAGCGAGCGTAGGCGCTGGTCGGGAGATGCGGTTCCCGTCTCCTCAGCCTGCGCCCTCCATTGAGAGAAGAGGTCCTTCAGATCGGTCTCGAGAATCTCGTGAAGGTAGTGGTCGGTGTAGTAGTCGTTTTCGTTGATGATCCCGGTGATATCGAGTGCCACTAGATACCTCCCCAAAGGACGGCAGCAATGCGCAGGTAGGGCTTATCTTGGGTCGTCATCGTATTCTCGATCCACTCCAGGTAATCATCGAAGAGTTTGTCGATCCTGCGGCGTTCATTCTCACGGCGATTCCGGCGCGTCTCTGAGAGATGGCCTTCGAAGGCTATCTCAAGCTGTGCGAGACGGCGCTGGCGCAGCTCCTCCAGTCGATCTAGATGTACCTGGAGTTTGGGATCATTTGCTTCTTTCCACTCAACTCGTGCTCTGGTGAGGATCTCCCTGCTCTTCCCAACGACATCGTGAAGTAGGGATGTGAGCGAAGACAGGTCGATGTCCTCCTCGATGCCATAGGGCTGAGGGATCGCCGATTTACCCAGACCAGAAATCCGAATCACGTCATCGAGGTCCAACTCCTCATCGAAGACACCGTTGCGATAGCGCAGTCCAAACCACGGATGAATGAGTGGGTGGCCCTTTTGGTTGGGGATGAGGCCGGAGACGATGAAGATGCTCTCGTTCGGTTTCAGTCGTCCGTTGACTGTAAGAACGGGAGCCTCGTGCCTGCGGAATGCGGCGAGCACCTTATCGTTTATCCACTCGGCAACCGGGTGCTGCTCCCAGAGCAGGTGAAGCTCCGGCCACTCGCTATCCTCTTTCCGGCAGCGCGCAATCTCTTGTTGGATCCTCTCCCGATCCGCGGTAAGCATGATCTGGTCGTCCCGGATCTTGATCTCAGGAGGTAGGAAACGAAGCCGCCGCTCAAGCTCGCCGGGCACGGTAAGGGTGATAAACTGCTGCTGCTCATCGACTTCGTACTGAAGCTTCAGCTGACGACTGATGAACTCCAGCCCCTTCTTAAGGTAGCTGAATGTGCTGGGGAAGAGAGTGGGCATCGTCCCCGTGGCCTCTTCTGTGCTGTGGCTGATCGACATCTCGATCTCGCCAAAGAGGATGGCTAGAGGATCGACGTCGGCTTGTTCGACCTGACGATCGAACGCCTCTGCGGTGAGACCCTCTTCCATTGCTGCAGCGGTTCGTGCCTCCTCTTCCTCTCGGTCGTATATGCCGGTGAACTCGGAGGGATCGCCGATGTTCTTGACAACTTGGTCATCTTTCTCGGTCAGTAGTTCGAGAATGCGGAGATCGCCTTTGATCTTGGGTGTCTTGCTCTTTGTGATCAGGTACGTGATGTGTGGCTCGCGAGTCTGGCCATATCGATCGATTCTTCCGTTCCGTTGTTGGAAGACCATCAGTGACCAGGGAATGTCAAAGTGTATCATCCGGTGGCAAAGGTAGTGCAGGTTGATGCCTTCGGAGGCGATATCGGAGGCGATGAGGAGGCGCAGGCTGTCCCCTTCTCGGCCGAATCGCTCGACGATCTTCGTTTGATCCAAATCGGGCAGGCTCCCGTACAGTGTGGTCACCTGTTTCTCCGATAGCCCGAGATCACCTGGGAGATGCGTTGCCAGGAACTTGAGCGTCTCGATGCGCTCCGTGAAGATCACCAATCGATCGGCGGTGTCCTTGCCCGTCCAACCCGACGATTTGACTACTTCCACAAGTTTTTGGTACTTGCTGAACTGCGCGGCGTCGACATGAGATACTCGATCCAGGAGTTCGCGAAGCTGCGCGATGTCGCTCTCGTAGGCCGGGTCTTGCGTGTTCTCCAGTCGACGCATGCGGTTTCGAATTGTCTCTGCGCAAGCGGGAGGGCTTGAGAACAACGCTTTCTCCAGTGTTGTCTTGAATAACATCGCACCGCCACGTCTTTGGTCAAGCCTCGTGAACGTCATTGTCGACAAGCACTCAAACGCCTCTTCCTCAGCCGGTGACGCCTCGGCGTAGACTCGAGATATTGTTCGCTCCTTGAACGACATGGGCACTTGGTCCTTGATGTCCTTCTTGAACCGCCGGATGAACAGGCCGCGAATGTCCTCCGGTCCGTAGTCGTCGGGATCAGCAATGGCTGTGGGATTCAGCATGTTCATCAGGCTGGCGAAGGATCGCTTCTTCCCATCGTGCGGCGTCGCTGAGAGCATGATTAACGTATCGGATCGATTGGCGATGAGCTGTGCCAGCCTCGTACGCATGGAGGCAGTGCCTCTCCTAGCAACGTTCTGCGCTTCGTCGATAACGATGATGTCCCAGTACGCATCCTCAATGTAGGTTCGGTACTCGGCCTCACGTTTCAACGTGTCAATAGAGATGATCGCTTTATCGTAGTAGTAGAACGGATTATGGTTTGAGGGGATCTCGCGACGGATGCGCTGAATGCCTATCGAGTCCAGGCGCACCAGCGGAATCGTGAATCGCGCCCAAAGCTCCTTCTGGAACTGTGTAAGCATACTCTTGACAGCAAGGACCAGGATCCGCTTGCCACGACCTCGTTTGATCAGTTCGGAAAGCAGGATTCCGCATTCGATCGTCTTGCCAAGCCCTACAGCATCGGCAATGAGAATTCGCTGACGTGGCTCCTTCAGTGCTTGGATCGCTGGATCCAGCTGATAGGGAACGGCATCTATTGCTGCTTTATGACCGACATAGACACGGTTGTCCGTCGGAGGCGACTGTCGCAGCAGCGCTTCGATGTAGACAAGAGAGTCAGCGTACTCGCTTGACCTGTCCAGAACGAGTTGTGTGTCTTCCGGGCGGAGGACCTCAACCGCATCTTCCACTTCTGTCAGAAACGTCGCTTCTTTCTCTCGCACGATCTCGGAGAGTCCGACGCAGAAGAGCGCTTGTCCGCCTGTAGGTGTCCGATCGGTGCGACGGACCAACCACTCTGCATCACGGATAACGACCCGCGACCCTGGAGCAATCGAGTACTCCGCTGGCCAACCAGCTACGCGACTACCTATTCCTGAGGCCAATCAGATTCTCCATCGGCTCTGTTGGTCAACCGCATTAGCTGTTACACGCGCTGGAGGAGAACCTGTTTTACCAAGACTTGAAGCAAACATGACCATACTCTCAGCCC
>CAYQFN010000080.1:0-7633 GCA_964416685.1 uncultured Thermotogae bacterium
GTTTGATCGTCCCGCGGGAGACGAGCTTCTCGAGTACCGCCAATGCGACTCCTGTCTGGGGGCAGGCGTACAGCCCAGCGCGATCGGCGAGAGCGGCCGCGTTGGCTAGCTCGTCCTCAGTTGCCTGCTCCACGATCCCGTTAAACGCGCGCAGCGCCTTCACCGCTCGCTCGTAGCTCACCGGTGCCCCGATCTGGATCGCCGAGGCGAGGGTCTTCTTCGCTTGCACCGCTCGATAGTCCTTGAAATCCGTCAAGAAGCTGCGATAGAGTGGATTGGCGTTCTCCGCCTGCGCGGCGACGATGCGCGGCAGGTGATCGACTAGACCGAGTTCATGCATCATGGCAAGTCCCCGGCCCAAGGCGCTGATGTTCCCCAGGTTTCCAGCGGGGATGATGATCCAGTCGGGCACCTCCCAGCCGAGCTGCTGCACAATCTCGATTCCCACCGTCTTCTGCCCTTCGATACGCAGCGCGTTCATCGAGTTTGCCAGGTAGATGCTCTCATCGGCCGTGATCTCCTGCACAATCTCCATGCACCCGTCGAAATCGGTCTCCAGACCGAGGACGATCGCCCCGTGCGCGATCGGCTGGGCGAGCTGCGCAGTGGAGATCTTCCCGCGCGGGAGGAAGATGATCGCCGGAATCCCTGCCGCAGCAGCGTAGGCGGCGAGAGCAGCCGATGTATCACCGGTCGACGCACAGGCGACGGCGCGGATCTGTGTCCCCTGGGAGATGAGCTGCTTGACGTGCGAGACGAGGACGGTCATCCCCAGGTCCTTAAACGACCCGGTGTGGCTGATCCCGCACTCCTTGACCCACACCTCAGGGAGTCCTGCCAGATTTCTTACCTTGAGGAGAGGGGTGTACCCCTCGCCCAGGGAGACGATGTTCTCATCATCCACCTGTGGTGCCACCCACTCCTTCTTTGCCCACACCCCACTCTGATACGGCCATCCGCTCATGCGCGACCTGCGCGAGAAGAGGTCCTTCCATTCAGCGCCGGAGCGCTCCTTCAACGCATCGATGTCGTGCTCCACATCGAGCAGACCGCCGCAGGATTCACAGCGATACTTCACCCCGTTTATCGGATACTTGCGGCCACAGCGAATGCACTCAAGCCAGGTTTGCGGCATCTTCAATCTCCTCCCACTACATGTGTAGTCTTCTCGTGAATCGGCAGGTAGTCGCTAAGCCCATCAGGTGGCAGCGATGCCTCATCGGGTTTGTCCGATAGACCGAAGAGGAGTGCACCTTCGTCCCGGAAGCGCAGCGCGATCTGCATTACCTCATGGGTGATGAGGATCTCCTCTTCTAACATCTTCTCGACCGGTGCTTTATCAGCGAGAGATCCCATCCGCTCCACGGTGATAAGGTATTCATTGCGACGAAAGTCAACAAACGGGGTCGGATTATCTTCAGATAGAGCAGCTTTGACACTCTTGTGCATCTGTCGCAGCGAAGGAGAGAGTGTGCCCACGCGCTCGTCCACCCACGCGAGTAACTGCACAAATTGCCGTATCTTGCCACGATCGAGTGCGTCGAAGAGCACGTCCTGTGCGATCGCACCGCTCTGCATGATGAGGCAGATGTAGGCGAGGTAGTCCTGATTGTCGGTGGTGAACGGATGATAGAGCGGCTGATTGAGCCTGTTATAGTTGGCTTTCAATGATTCCTCATCGAAGCTGCTACCGAGCAGATCGCGCGCGGTGCGGTGCATCGCCTGCAGGCGAACATCGTTGATCACGTGATCGTTTCGCCCCCGCGCACCAAGAGCGGTCTTATCGATATCGATCACGACAGCGGTGCGCTCATCGATCGGGACCCCCCTCTCGTTGCAGAAAGCATCGAATGAATCGAGAGCTGCCCAGCGGTTGCTAAGAAGGATTGACCCTCTGTCGCTTCTCTCCACCCGCGTATCCTCTGGATCTGATGATTCCGAGCCAATGAACGCGGCGCCGCTCCATTTTCCAGCGCTAAGCAGGTTAAGAAATGCCGTTGCGTCGTTCACGCGCGTATCACCGATGTAGATCAGCCGCTCGATTGCAGCCTTCTCCCCACGAATAACCTGCGCGCGATTCATGATCTGCGCTACCACCTGGGCGTATTCCGGCGAGCCCTTGCGCGGCGTGAGCCTTTCCGGAAGGCCCAATTGGCCACGCAGCTTTGGAAGTCCTGGAAGCCTGCGATCGATCGGGATCAGGTTGCGGTAGACGATGAAACTGCCGAGGAAGTCCTGCACGCACGCTCGTCCGTAGACCTTCATGGCAAGCCTTCACCAAAGGCACGAACTTTCCCCACTACATGAGAAGGTGGTTCGCGCAAGAGATCAACAACGTCGGGGACCAAACCGAGCGCTACATTTCCTCCGTAGCGTCGCACCTTGTGTGCGATGTTTCTGTCAATGAAACAATCTTCAATACAAGGTTTTTTTATCAAGATCAACTCCTATTACGCCCTTGGAATCCTTTCTTCACTTCACAAGCCCTCTCTTGACGAGCAGCTCTGCGTTTAGCAGCGACCCTCCGGCTGCTCCGCGGATCGTGTTGTGCACGACAACGAGCATGCGCAGATCGAGGATCGGGCACTCGCGCACCCGCCCGACACTCACCGCCATCCCTCCTTCGGCGTTGCGATCGCGCCGCGGCTGGGGGCGATCCTCCTCATTGCGCACGATGATCGGCATCTTGGGAGCGCTGGGAAGATTGTACACATCTGTTGGGCCAGTAAACGTGCGTAGTACTTCTATCGCCTCGCCCGGAGTGGGCTTGTGCTCGAAGCCGAGCGAAAGAGCGATCGTGTGCCCGTCGATCACTGGAACGCGATTTGCGTGCGCACTGATCGTGATTTCAGTTTCGCGCTGTTCTTCATTGACGACGTGTCCTAGCAGGAGTCGCGTTTCGCGCGCGATCTTCTCCTCTTCCCCTCCGATGTAGGGGATAACGTTATCGAGGATGTCGAGCGACGGGACTCCGGGGTAACCAGCGCCCGATGCCCCCTGCATCGTGAAGGCGAAGACCTTTTTGAGCCCGAACTCATCGTGCAGTGGCTTTAGCGCCATCACGATTCCAGTGGTCGAGCAGTTGGGGTTGGTGACAATGAACCCGGGCCAACCACGCACCTTGTGTTGAGCAGAGATGAGCGAGAGATGCTCGGAGTTTACTTCAGGGATGAGGAGTGGTACGTCAGGCTCGTAGCGAAAGGCCGACGCGTTCGAGCAGACGGCATAGCCCGCTTCAGCAAAGCGTGGCTCCACCTCGCGCGCCACATCGGCTGGCAGAGCGGAGAAGACAAGTCGTGCCGGTAGATCTGCCTCTAACGGCGAGACGATCATCTCCTTAAGTGATGCTGGCGGATCACCGGGGATGACCCAACGACAGGCATCAGCGTAGCCTCTTCCCGCGCTGCGCTTCGATGCAGCAAGGGCCGCGATCTCAAACAACGGATGCTCGGTCAGAAGCTGCACGAAGCGCTGCCCGACCGCCCCGGTGGCGCCGAGGACAGCGACTGGAATCCTATTTGCCATGGTTGATTACCTCCTTGTGAATCTGTTGTACGGCTCGTGTCGCATCAGCGGCGTCGACGACAAGCGATATGCTGCACTCAGACGATCCCTGCGCGATGGCGATGACGTTGATACCGGCGCTTCCCAGGGCGCCGAAGAGGCGCGCAGAGATGCCGGGGGTACCGCGCATCCCGGTCCCAATGGCGCTGATGATGACGATGCCATCGTCTGACCAGATGCGGTCGATGTCACGGCGAGAGAGCTCGCGGGCCATCTCCTCCTGCAGTGTGTGCACCACTTCCTCGGCGCTCTCTGTGGGGATGACAAAACAGATCGACTGTTCAGATGAGGCCTGGGAGATCATCAACACGCTCGTCGCTGCGCGAGCAACGGCGGTGAACGTCCTGCCAGCGATCCCTGGTACGCCGACCATCCCTCTGCCCGCGATCGTGACCATGCTCAGGTCGGTGATCATCGTCACCGCCTTCACCGTCCCGTGCGTGTTCGTCGCATCGCGCACGATGCGCGTCCCCGGCAGATCCGGGTGGAAGGTATTCTTCACCCACACGGGGATCTCCCGCTCGATCACCGGGCGGATGGTGCGCGGGTGGAGGACCTTCGCCCCGAAGTAGGCGAGCTCGCCGACCTCTACGTATGAGATGACGGGGATGACGCGCGCGTCCGGCACGATGCGTGGGTCGGCGGTCATCACCCCGTCTACGTCGGTGAAGATCCATACTGCGTCAACGTCCAGCGCATCGCCGATGATCGCCGCGGTATAGTCGCTCCCCCCGCGACCGAGGGTCGTTGTCACGCCGTCCTCGGTCGCCGCGATGAACCCGGTGATCACCGGGATGATCCCGTTCTCCAGTAGGGGCGAGAGACTGGAGGCGATCTGCTCTCTGGTTTGTTTCTCGATCGGTGCGGCGTTGCCAAAAGCGGCGTCGGTGATGATCAGCTCCGTTGCGTCGATCGCTTCACTCTTAACACCGTTCTGACGCAGCAGAGCGGCGAGGATGCGTGCGCTCATCCTCTCGCCGCGCGACAGGGCGGCATCCATCGTCCGTGGAGTGACTTCGTTAAGCACATGCACGCTGGCACACAGGCTTTCGTACTCATCAATAAGAGAGTCAAGAGTAGAGATGAGAGAGTCGCGCGCAGGACCCTCGTCCAACAGCTCCAGGATTACATTAAGGTGACGCTTGTGCAGCAACTGACAGACTTCACGATAAGCCTCTTTATTACCTTTAGATGCCTCAATGATCCCGCGATAGAGATCGTCCGTTACACCGCTCATCGCCGAGACGACGACGATCAAGTGGTCACCGCCTCGAGCGTGCCCTGAGACGATGTCCCTCACTTGCATGAAGGCCGAGGCATCGCCGACCGATGTCCCTCCGAACTTCATCACCAATGTGCTCATTCCCCCTCCCGCATGTGAACAGAGAGATCGAGAATGTCCCCCAGCACGCCGGCTGCGGTGACAAGCGGCCCTGCTCCCGGCCCGCAGACCGTGAGGGGCACGTCGTTGTAGAATCGCGTGCGGAAGATGACGGCGTTCTCCGCTCCGTTCAACGATCCGAGGGCGCTTCCCTTCTCTTCTTGCGAGAGTCCGACCTTTGCCCCGGACGTATCGACCTTAGCCACGTAGCGAAGGGTCATTCCTGCGTTTTGCGCCTCGCGGGTCCGCATTGCGTAGTCCTCGTCAAGGGTGTGGATCTCGCGCAGGAACTCGTCGACCGTAAGATCGGAGAGCGACTGAGGAAACATCGGCTCCACATCGATGTCATCTGGTTCGAGCGGCCAACCGACGCTTCTGGCGAGAATGAGCGCCTTGCGGGCAACATCTGTCCCCATAAGGTCCTCGCGTGGGTCGGGCTCGGTGTAGCCAAGATCACGTGCGCTCAGCAGGGCCTGTGAGTAGGAACATCCATGCTCCATTTCGCTGCACATGTAGCCAAGAGTGCCGCTGAGCACTCCCTTGATGGAGGAGAACGAATCGCCACAGGAGATGAGATTACGCAGCGTTGAGATCACCGGGAGGCCGGCTCCCACCGTTGCTTCGTAGCGCACGTAGGCACGCGAGAAGAACGCCTCGGCTTCCGACCACGCGGCGGCGAGGGGTCTTTTGTTCGCCAGCACCACGCCGCAGCCTCGTGAGAGAGCCGATTTGAGTAGAGAGACAGTATCGTCCGATGCGGTGACATCAACTATGATTGCTCCAGCCGTGATCGACGATGAGATTTCGGAGAGTGGTTGCGATCCGCTTACTTGTTCGAGCGATCCACCTGCTTTCTTGATCGTCAGAGCATCAGCAAGCGTTTGCCGTGAAAGTTCACTGTTATCTAGGACCGCAGCGTGGCTGTCTGCGATGCCTGCTACAACAATCTTCTTGGCATCCTTTGCCTTTTCGCTATAGTCCAAGATGAGATGCAGCAGCGACCTGCCCACTTGCCCCATGCCGAGCAAGATGACAGGCAATTTCCGATCCGACATGCGCCTATCGTTTTTCATCACTACCTCCTCCAAGAGCCAAAAAGAAAAGACCACAGGCAAGCACCTGTAGTCCTCTTCTCTGCTTCACTCCAACCGTCAGCGGTTAGAGCGAAACAGAGACGTACGTCGTCGTAGTGTAACCAAACGAAAGGCCGAGGGAGAATCCGTACAGCGTTATGTTCCTGCGTCCTTTCATCATAGTGATTACCAGCATACAGATATTTCGCGGGTTCGTCAAGTCCATAGCGTCTACTGATGAATATCCTTAGATTGTTGGGACATCATCGAGGGAGCGAATCCACCACTGAGTGGTCGCGAATCCACCACTAAATGGTTGAAATGCACCCTACTGATTGCTATAATCTTCCCATGATCCCACGGAACCTTATGCCAGCTATTCTGGAAGCACTGTCGGATACGCCCGTTGTTCTGCTTAACGGTGCCAGGCAGACGGGGAAGAGCACATTGGCGCAATGGTTGGCGAAAAAAGAACATCCAGCACGCTACATCACCCTTGATGACGCCGCAGTCCTTGCCGCCGCGCGCGATGATCCCACAGGTTTTTTGGCCGGGCTCGGTGGCCCAATTGTTCTCGATGAGGTGCAACGAGCTCCTGAACTGTTCTTAGCAATCAAGGCTGTAGTCGATCGCAATCGCGTACCCGGTCACTTCCTATTGACTGGCTCGGCCAACCCTTTGCTCCTTCCTAAGCTATCAGAATCGCTCGCTGGCAGAATGGAAATATTGACCCTTTGGCCATTCTCGCAGGGTGAACTAGAAAGACGAACCGAGGACTTTATCGATCGAGCATTCGCCAGCAAACTACCACAGTTTCCTGCTAGCGATGTGAGCAGAAGTGAGCTCATCGAGCGTGTTCTGACCGGGGGGTATCCTGAAGTAGTGGGAAAAGCGTCTACGAGCAGGCGTAGCGCGTGGTTTCGTTCGTACGTCACCACCATCGTCCAACGCGAGGTTCGCGACCTGGCAAACATAGAATACCTTACCATCATGCCCCGTCTGCTTTCCCTGTTGGCCGCGCGTGCCGGTGCGCTGATGAATTACACCGAGCTTTCAAGCAGCCTCGGATTGCCGCAGAGCACCGTAAAGCGTTACATGGCTCTGTTCGAAATGACCTTCTTATCTCAGCCTCTTCCTGCCTGGTCAACCAACATGGGCAAAAGGCTCATTCGCTCACGCAAGGTAGTTCTCAACGACACTGGTTTGCTAGCTCACCTAATAGGGTTGAACGAGGAGCGGATCAGAGCGGATCCAAACACCTTCGGTCCACTGCTGGAGAACTTCGTCATCATGGAGCTGCGTAAGCAAGCGACCTGGAGCAAGATTCAGCCTCAGTTTTTCCACTTTCGCACACGAAAAGGGCAGGAGGTGGACATAGTGCTGGAGAACGCTGCCGGTGAGATCGTGGGAATTGACGTCAAGGCCTCATCAACGGTCAACAGCCGTGACTTCAAGGGATTGAGGTACCTCAGTGAACTGTTGGGTGATCGCTTCTTGCGCGGAATCGTCCTCTATACCGGCGATCAACCCGTTCCCTTTGCCTCAAACCTGTATGCCTTACCGGTGAGTACGCTGTGGCGGAGCGGTGAAGTGCTTCGTGGTTAACAAGCAAGGT
>CAYQFN010000081.1:0-7566 GCA_964416685.1 uncultured Thermotogae bacterium
CTATGAAGGAATACCTTGCTGAACTGATACAAAAGGCTTCCACACCAGCACAAGCGCGTAATGTAGCCCGCGAGTACTTGTAGGCCAGGATTCTGGGAATGTTGCAGCGGGCAGGAGCGATGATCCCACTTGCCTTTCATGGTGGACCTGCACTTAGGTTTCTGTACTCTATCCCGCGCTACTCGGAAGACCTCGACTTTGCCTTGGAGCGATCCAGAGAGCACTACGATTTTCGCGCCTACTTGCGCGTCATTCAGGCCCAGTTCAAGGCCGAGGGGTACGCTGTGTCAATCAAGATTAGCGACCAGAAGACTGTACACAGCGCATTCATTCGGTTTCCTGGATTACCATACGAGCTAGGGCTTTCTCCCCACAGGAGTGAAGTGCTGGCTGTCAAGATAGAGGTCGATACAAATCCTCCGGGCGGGGCAGTCCTGACCACGACGGTGATCCGTCGTCATGTAATACTACAGATCCAGCACCACGACCGCGCATCGCTGTTTGCTGGCAAGATGCATGCCCTCATGCAGCGTCCGTACACCAAGGGTCGCGATCTCTATGACCTGCTGTGGTATCTCAGCGACCCGGACTGGCCTCCTCCCAACCTGACGATGTTGAACAATGCCCTGCAGCAGACCGATTGGCCCGGCCCTCGCTTGACCACCGAGAACTGGCGCCTCATCCTGCGCGATCGACTTTCTCAGCTCAACTGGGATCGAGTTCTGGACGACGTGCGTCCGCTGCTAGATCCGGGAGCAGATCTGAATCTTCTGACGCTGGACAACGTGATGAGGGCGTTGGGGCGGTCGTAGCAATTCCCATAACAGGCAAGAGCGCAACACGTTTCAGAGTTCCTCACTTACATCAAGATTCCTGTGGGCCAGTTGAGATTCTCCTATCAAGATCTCTCCGTGGGCTCGGCGTCCCTCGTGGTGAACTATATCATCCATTGCTTCGCTGGGAAGTGACACCCTTAGCGTTTTGGGTGAGTGAAGCAAATGGGCATGTGTAGAGGCACGGCCCAACAAGCAACGTCGCACACAAGGTGCAACGCGAGATAGCAGCGCTTCATTCGCAGCATGGCAGCTTGTCGGCCACGTTAATCCAACAAGGTGACAAACATCGATGCAGCGGCTAGACTGCCTAACCGAGGGTTATCGCAAAGGAGAAAGAGATGAATCTCACAGCCTATCGGAGTGCGAATGATTTCTTGCAAGACGTGCAGGGCATGCTCGAAGAGCGCGAGGCGGAGAATAGCCTCATGCTGGGAGTCTGCCTCAGAATGGCTAAATCATCCGAAGAGATCGAGCCTGCGCCCTATTTCGCAACGGTGAGGCAGAACGACGGTATTCTCATCGCTGCAATCATGACACCACCGCAGAAACTCATAGTCTACGGGGATACAGTCGCCCGGGTAGAGGCGTTCAAACTCCTCGCGGCGGATCTTCTCGCCAAGGGGTTACCTGTTCCGGGTGTCATCGGAAGATCCGCTGCCGCAAGCGCCTTTGCCAAGGCTTGGGAAGAGGTTGCCGGCAAATCAGCTACACAGGGGATGCGCCAGCGGGTGTACAAGCTGACTGAGGTGAATAAACCAGAGACCCCCTCTGGCTCGTTCAGGGCAGCGACAAGGGATGATTTGGCACTTCTTATGCAGTGGACACGCACGTTTCATCACGAGGCCGTGCCGAACGACCCTCTTCCTGATGTGCAAGGAGCAACAATGAGGCGAATTGACCGCAAGGATATCTTCATTTGGGATAATGGAGGGCCGGTCTCCATGGCGGCAAGGAGTCGCCCGACCACAAATGGAGTAAGCGTGAACTTAGTCTACACCCCGCCCGAGTATCGACAGAGGGGGTATGCAACGGCTTGTGTGGCAAGCCTGAGTCAGTATCTTCTCGATTTTGGTTTTTCGTTCTGCAGCCTGTTCGCCAATCTCGCAAATCCGGTATCAAACCATCTCTACCAAAAGATCGGCTATCACCCCGTCTGCGACTTTTCGCAGTGGCGCTTTGTCGCAAAGGCCTAGAGATAGCTACGATGAGAGAATAGGAAAGGAGGCCCCCTTACTGGGCAGTTTCCTCATCATCATCAACGATATCGATGTCAGAACGCTGCGAATCCAAGTAGGCCTGCAGAATGAGGACGGCGGCTAATCCGTCGCGCAGGTTCTTCCGCTTCTTGCGGGAGATGTCGGCCTGTATCAACACCCGCTCAGCCTCGCTCGTCGTCAGACGCTCGTCGAACAGGATGACCGGCACGTTGCATCCGCTCCTCAGTTCAGCGGCGAATTCCTGTACCTCGCGCGCCATCTCCCCCTGCGATCCGTCCATGTTGAGCGGAAGGCCGAGGACAATCTCTTGCACCTTTCTACCCCGTACGAGAGAAGCGAGGAATTTTATGTCGTCAGCGAGCGTCGTCCTGAGGCGCACCGAGAGGGGACTAGCCAGTATCTCGTCCTCGTCGCTCAATGCAAGGCCCAGGCGCTTGGTTCCGTAGTCGATCCCCAGGATGCGCATCACGATGAGTTGATCACTTCAAGCGCCCGCTTGACGAGCTCGGCCAGAGGTAGATCTTCGCTGCGAAGGCGTTCCAACGCTCTGCGTGCCTCGGAGACGGAGAAGCCGAGTGACTTCCCAGTGAGGGCACGCAGCGCTGTCTCCTCCTTCTGCGATAACGGGATCGCTGCCCCTGTCCCCAGGTTCGGGGTGAGCTTGTCGCGCAGCTCCACCAGGATACGCTGAGCCGTCTTCCGCCCGATCCCCTTCACCTGCGTCAGCTTGTCGACGTCTCCGGCGGAGACGGCGAGAATGAATTCATCCGGGGAGAAGAGGGAGATGATCTGGAGAGCTAATTTAGGACCAACCTGCCCCACCGGGAGCAATCTTCGGAATATCTCCCGCTCCTCAAGTGTAGGAAAGCCGAACAACGAGGGAACATCGTCCCGTACAAGGAGGTGGGTGTAGATCAGCCCTTCTTCCCCCAGGTGATATGTCTGAATGGCGCTCGCCGGACAGAAGACGCGGTAGGCGATCCCAGCGGTCTCCACTACAATGTGATCCTCTCCGAAACGGACGATTCTTCCGGTTATCGCATCAATCATGTCTCTCCTCCCAACTTGCACGGGCCCCTGTAACCTCTTTCAGCTCCCGTGTGAATCGTTCGACGCCGCTCGGCGGAATGGCAAGGAGTACACACCCTTCTTTGTCGTACTTCACATCCTCCACCCGCGCCGGATGACGGTGGATCAGGCCCATCACGCGCGAGCTGATTTCGGGCGGGAAGCGCACGGATAGCTCAATTTCCTGTTTCTTGATGAAAATCTTCGCCGCGGCGATGGCCTCCGCTGTGACATCAGAGTAGGCGTGGATCAGACCGCCGATCCCGAGTTTTATCCCCCCGAAGTAGCGCACAACGATGACAAGAACATCGTATAAGTCAGCTTTCTGTATCTGCTGCAGTATGGGCAACCCCGCCGATCCAGCCGGCTCACCGGCATCAGAACTGTACTCGATCGGCGCGTCATCTCCCAGCAGGCGATAGGCGTAGCAGCGATGCGATGCGTCGTGGTGGGTGCGTCGCGCCTGCTCAAGGAGCAAGTCCACCTCTTCGATCGAGGAGGCAGGATAGCACAGAGCGATGAAGCGCGATTTTTTGCGGACGATCTTCGCCTGTGCCTCCTCACGAATGGTGCGGTAGGAATCGATCATGCGCTCCCCTCTAGAGCGACGTCCTGTTCTCCAGCGAGCCCGGTGACGAGCTCGAACGCTCCGCGCACGTCCCTCTCCTGCCCAGTGATCAGCAGGGACACGCTCCCCGCTCCGTCTCCCGCACCTCCGTTTGCGATCTGCATCACTTGAACTGGGAACAGCGCCTCCAGTGCATCGACCTCGGTGACGACCCGCCCGACAAGCGGGTGTAGGCCACATGTGAGCCCGCTTGAGAGATCTATCTTCCCGCTTCCCATCTCACGTGCCACTTCGTCGATCGGGGTATGGATCGCCTTCTGCAGGCTGATCGGGATGACAATATCGACTCCGCGCGCAAGCGCACTTGAATAATAGCGGCCGACCGTCCCTCCGGTCCGCGAAGCCATGAGCACGCCAACGCTGCCCCAGGGATCAAGCGCATTTCCTCCCTTGATGATAACATCTCCGACACTGAGTGAATCGAGAAGCTCCTCTCTTTCGATCTGCACCAGCTCGCCGTTTCGAATGACGACCTCGCCCATCTCGCCCAGGCGGGCGTTGACGTTGAAGCGATCGTCGATGAACCCGGCGGCGAACGCGCAACGATCGATCGAACTACCCAGGAGCTCCTCGGCGACGAAGGCGTTCGTCGTCCCCAGCGTGATGACGATAGTCCCACTCTTCATAGCATTCTTCACCGCAGGGAGGACCGCTACGCCCTTTGCGATCAACCTCTTCGCCGCGCCCGGCCTCAGGACAACGCTTGCCTTCATGTTCCTCCTCCTTTGCTTGCACGCGTGAGTATCGATATCCTATAGGCACGAGCGTAGCAAATGAACTACGCCCCCGCAAGCAAGCGGTGTATCAAGAGCCTTTACAAGAAGCACCCCAGAGGGGCGGGGAATGAACTCCCTATAGGAGATTCAAAACCAAGAAAAAGGGTGATGCAAGAGATGCCGTACACAAAAGAGGATTACGAGCGAGAGATGCGGGAGTTTACGTGGGACATCCCGCAGAACTACAACATCGTCGATGTCGTCGAGGCTCACGCGGCGAAGCACCCGGACAAGGTCGCCGTGTTCTGGGAAGACGTTGCTGGGAACAAGCGCGAGGTGACATTCTCGGAACTGGCGAGCAAGGCGCGGCGCTTCGGAGCCGGCCTAATGAAGCTCGGGGTGAAGAAGGGCGACCCGGTGCTACATGTTCTTCCCCGCCTTCCCGAGGCGCTGATGGCGCAATTGGGGACGTTCGTCGCCGGCGGTGTGGCTGTCCCCTGCTCGGAGATGCTGAAGCCGAAGGAGATCACCTATCGCTCCAACGTGAGCGGGGGAACAGTGATCGTCGCCGATGAATCCACAGCACCAGCAGTGGAGGAGGCCGCCAAGGATTCCCCTCTAAGAACGATGGTCCTCATCGGCGGAAAGCGCGATGGCTGGGTCAGCTTCGACGATCTCGTTGATGAGAATCCCGCGGATGGGCCAAAGGTCCCCCTTACTGCCGATGATCCGATGACGATCAACTTCACCTCGGGGACGACGGGAAACGCAAAACCGGTCGTGCACAAGCACCGCTGGATGTACGTTCACAACCGCATCACTGGCCGCTACTGGTGGGACGCATCATCAGATGATGTGATCTGGGCGACGACCGCTCCTGGTTGGGCGAAGTGGTACTGGAGCCCGATCGGTGTCGCCCTGACGAACGGCGCGTCCCAGCTCATGTACAACGGCAGGTTTGATGGAGAGCGCTACCTCGAGTTGATGGAGCGCTACAGGATCACCAAGCTGTGCGCCACGCCGACGGAGTACCGCTTGTTCGCCCAGCTTCCCGATATGAGCAAGCACAACCTCTCCCTCACTGACGCGGTCTCCGCGGGGGAACCGCTGAATGTAGAACCGATCCAGGCGTTCAAGCGAGCGTTCGGGGTGACGATCCGCGACGGCTACGGCCAGACGGAGAGCGTCTGCCTGGTCTGCAACTACCCCGGCCTCGAAGTGAAACCGGGAGCGATGGGCAAGCCGACGCCGGGGACGGGAGTGACATTGATTGACGAACAGGGAAACCCGGTGAAGAAAGGAGAGGTGGGCGAGATCGCCCTTCGGCCGGACAGCCCAGCGATCTTCGACGGCTACTGGAAGGCGCCGGAGCTGGACAAAGAAGCCTTTTCCGGTGGGTGGTACCGTACCGGAGACCTGGCACGGATGGACGAGGACGGGTACCTCTTCTTCGAAGGGCGGGCCGACGATGTTATCATCACCTCGGGGTATCGCATCGGGCCGTTCGAGGTGGAGGACGCGCTTGTCAGCCACCCGGCGGTGGTAGAGGCGGCTGTTGTCGCCGCTCCGAATCGCGATCGGGGGGAGATCGTCAAGGCCTTCGTCATCCTTGCTGAGGGCTATTCGCCATCGGATGATCTGGTGAAGGATCTCCAGAATCACGTAAAGAGCGTCACTGCGCCGTACAAGTACCCACGCGCTATTGAGTTCGTGAAGGAGCTTCCCAAGACAACGAGTGGGAAGATCAAGCGCGCAGTGCTGAAAAAGCGCGAATGGGAGGGATGGGATCGACATTGAACAGAAGAAACGCGCTAGCAAAGGGACTGGTATTTGGGGTAATCATCCTCCTTTCCTCCTTTGCCGCGTTTGCCGGAGGGGTCGGCTTGGACCTGTCGGTCTGCACGGTCGACCTCTCCGGACCGTTCATCAGAGCACACACAGCGGCTAGCAATGCCGTTAGCGCGCTTGGCATTACAGGCTCAAGAGCTGATCAGGTTCTGCAGGACCTCGACACGAGCCTGGCCGATATCGAGGAAGCCTACCCGATCGAGTACTTCCCCCTTCCGATGCTCGGGGGGACGATCGAGATCGGCCTTCCGTTCATCATAATCGACAAGGTATCATTCTCCGGCGGGTTGATCAACGAATCCATCCTGCGGGGGATCGCTGGCATGGCCGGCTATAGCATCCCGCAACCGATCATCCCCGACATGCAGGTCGACCTCGGCACCGAGACGGCGGACGTAACCGCTGATCTTCAGCTATCGGCGTTCAAGCTGACGTGCGAGGTGGCAAAGCACCTCGATCTCCTCATTGCCGGGGTCGAGCTTGGAGCGGGCGTGGACCTCATCCAGGGAAGCATCGTTCCAAGCGTTGACATGACCGTACAAGGACATCAGAACGAGGTCAACGCGGCGATCGCTGCACTGCATCTCGATGGCTTCACCTGGACGACCTTTGCCGGGCACATCTGCGCACAGATCGAGTTTGGTCTGCCGTCCCTCAAGCTTGTGGTGCAGGGAGGCTACCTCCTGCCTCTTAGCGAGGAGAGCGGCTGGTGGGGGATAGTGAGCGGGAATGTATCAGGAAGAATAGGATTGGTGATCCGATTTTGATCGATGATAAGACACTGCTGCAGATAGCGAACGACGTGAGAGCAAACGCGTACTGCCCCTACTCGAACTTCCCGGTGGGTGCAGCGCTTCTGTGCTCTGATGGTACGGTCTTCACCGGTGTGAACGTGGAGAACGCAGTGAATGGCCTTTCGATCTGTGCCGAGCGCACAGCGATCTTCAAGGCCGTCTCTGAGGGGCACCACGACTTCGTCAAGCTCGCCGTCACGTGCGAGGGCGACCACTGCCAGCCGTGCGGCGCCTGCCGTCAAGTGATCTATGAACACGCGCCGGACATCGAAATCCTGATGGGAAACCCGGAGGGCAAGTTCGTGCGCACGACCATCCGTGACCTGTTGCCGGAGGCATTCTCGCTGTAGCAATTGAGTGAGCGGAAGATTGACGATTGAGTGACGCGCAAATGAAGAGAAAAGCGCTCTTGAAGCACATTATGCAACATGCTGCATATCTCTTGCGAGAAGGACGCAG
>CAYQFN010000082.1:0-6172 GCA_964416685.1 uncultured Thermotogae bacterium
CGTAGCGCTTAGTGGCCGCGGGCATTTTCAAAGCTACCAGAATCGGAAGCGGCGCGATGGATACCGTACAATCACCTACTGGCTTTTCTTCGGCATATCTCAGCGCTTCTGAGAATCCGAAAGCGATAAGGTGTTCACCATTTGGAAACCTAGCTGACCTGAAAAGATGATCGCGGTTGACCGTAACGATCGCTCTCCTGTAAGATGTACTCATAATGCCGACCGAGCGAATCATTGGACTTCAAACATCAGATGAACCCTCCCTCGTAAACATCCGCCCCGGGCGACTCGACGACTTCATCGGTCAAGAGGAGATCAAAGAGAAGCTGCGCATCTACATCGCCGCCGCACAGGGGCGCGAGGAGCCGCTCGATCATGTGCTGCTGCACGGCCCACCGGGACTGGGAAAGACGACCCTCGCACAAATAATCGCCGCGGAGATGGGGGTAAGCATCCGCACCAGCTCCGGCCCAGCGATTGAGAAGGCGGGCGATCTCGCTTCGATCCTTACTAATCTCAAGCCGCACGATGTCTTCTTCATCGATGAGATTCACCGCTTGCGCAGAAACGTTGAGGAGATCCTCTACCCAGCGATGGAGGACTACAAGATTGACATCATCCTTGGCGAGGGGCCGAACGCTCAATCGCTGCGCATCGATCTCCCGCCATTCACCCTCATCGGAGCCACGACCCGTGCCGGTCTGATATCGGCGCCGATGCGCGATCGATTCGAAGTTGCGTTTCGCCTCGAATTCTACCGGGTGGAGGAGCTGCAAGAGATAATCATTCGTGCCGGGAAACTCCTTGGAATCGAGGTCACGGAGGATGGTGCACGTGAGCTGGCCCGCCGTTCACGAGGAACACCGCGGATCGCCGTCCGCCTCCTTCGCCGCACCCGCGACGTGGCACAGGTCAAGGGAAAGGGAAAGATTGATGAAAGCATGGCAAAGCGATCGCTGGATCTCCTGCGGATTGACGATGCTGGCCTGGATTCACTGGATCGGTCCCTGCTTCAGGCGATTGTGGCTAAGTTTGGCGGTGGGCCGGTCGGCCTGGACACATTGGCTGCTTCCCTTTCAGAGGAGAAGGACACGATCACTGACATGGTCGAGCCCTATCTGCTTCAGGAGGGGTTCATCCAGCGAACTCCCCAAGGGCGGGTCGCCACTGAGCGTGCCTACAAACATCTAGGAAAGGAAAGCGCCGATCGCCTCTTCTAGTCGGCACTCAAGCGCTTGTATAGCTCCTTGATGTTTGCGAGAAACTCCCGCACCACACCGAAGAATCTGCGCCAGTCGTAGAGGAGGGCGAGCACGATCCACGCAATATAGATGTAGGCAGCATGCGGGGCGCGATAATAGGCGACGATGAGCAAGAGCGCAACAAGGGGGAACGCAAACGACATCGTAACCGACTTTGATTTGAGCACGATGATGAACAGAGCAGAGACAGTCGCGTAGATTACTGATGGCAGCATGGGGACAAGTCCTGTCATCGCCAGATAATAAAAGGCAGCGAAGACCATCACCATGTCAAAGGTAAACTCATGCTCCCCGATCCACGTTGGCCCCTTATGTTGACGGCGAGCAATGCGGCCGTCGAGAATATCTGTGGTCCATCCGATGATCGTGAGAAAAACGACCCAACTGAGAGCGCGCTGGCCAACAAAGCCAAGCGCAACTATCAGAGCAGCAATCACACCCCGAGACAACGTAAGAATGTCAGGAGCCCTAGTCATCTCTGTCCACCATGTTGATATTATATGCGTTCAGCACCACAGAGGCAAACAATCCTCATGTAGGGTGCTTCCAGATGGATGGAATAGCCATTCCCAGAAGGATCAACGCACTTCCTAGCCATTGCCATGGGCCCATTGTTTCTCCCAACAGGAGAAAGCCGAACAACCCAGCAAAAGCGGGCTCCATGGTGAGGATGATCGCCGTGTACGAGGCAGTCGAATGGGATTGGAACCGGTTCAGCACGTAGAGCGCGACGGCCGTAGCGAAGATACCCGTCACCAGTATCCCCTCGATGAGAGAAGTTGAGAGGACGGGAACCCTTCGCTCTAAAGTGACTGCTCCGATCAGGCTCAACAGGCCAACGACGCCCACCTGCACGAGGAGAAGCTGACGATAGTCGATGTCACGCACGAAGCGGTCGACAAGAATGATGTGTAATGCGAAGCTGACGGCGCAAGCAAGGGTGAGCACGTCACCTTTGTTCATTGCGCCAAGTTGGCCCTTGCCCGCAACAAGCAGGAACAGCCCACCCGCGGCGAACAGAGCGCCGAGCCAGACGGTTAGATGCACCCGCTTGCGCAGCAGCATGGATGCAACAATCGGCACGATCACTACCGACAGCCCTGTCAACAGGCCGCTCTTTGTTGCCGTTGTGTATACGAGACCCCATGTTTGAAACAGATAGCCAAGGAATAGTGCAACTCCCACCGCTGCCCCGCGGATGACAGAGCGGCGGTCGATCTGTCGTAGCGTCTTATGGAGCATGATTGCCAGAACGAGAAAGGCAACACCAAAGCGAGCGGCAAGGAAGGAGAGGGGGCCAATCTCCGTCATATTCTGCTTGACAAGGACGAACGTCCAGCCCCAGATCACGGTTATCGATAGGAGGGCGAGCGCTGGTAGATGTTTTACGGCCCTTGCCTTTTTGGGGTGGTCCAGGAACTGGTTTTCTTCTTCTTTTCTCAATGTAATGCTCACCTCATGCCTTTTCTGCTGTCTGCCTGTCCTTCGGACACAGGCAGGTCTCTGCGAGAGAGTTCTCCTCTTCTCTCGTTACCCATCATGTATTACCGGTTCACACTTCCAGATTAGAACATTATGGGACGTATTATGTTCTCAATCATCCATGTAAAACGACAAGAAACCTCTTTCATCGCAGGTCTTGGGGAAGCTCTCCGCGTAGTGCATGTGGAGGATCGCTCGTCAGGTCGATGATGGCCGATGGAATGCCTGTCCCGATCTGTCCTTCAACGAGGAGGTCGACTCCAGAGAACTGCTCGATCATCATGTCGATGCTCGCAAGCGGCTCCTCGCCCGATCTGTTGACGCTTGTTCCAAAGAGCGGCCGATTGAGGGCAAACATGACGGACTGGAAGAACATATGCTCAGGCACGCGGATTCCCACCTTTCCGTCCAATACTGTCGCAGGAGGAGCACCATCGCTGGCGGGAATAATGAACGTGATCGGTCCGGGGAGAAAGTCGCTTAGGATCCGTCGGATGCGTTCATCCACGTCTGCGAAGCGCTCGATCGCTTCAATCGAAGGCAGGTGAAGAGTAAACGGCTGAGCCTCCCTGCGCCCCTTCATCCTGCGCACCTGCGCCAGCGCCCGCTCGTCCCACGGGCCTCCGCCTATCCCGTAGACCGTGTCGGTCGGGAAGATGAACGTCCCGCCCGTCTCAAGCAGCGAGTTCACCACTTCGTAGATCCGCTTGTCCGATTCCTTCAACACCTGCATCCTGCACCCCGCTCTATTGATATTTATCGATTGGACCGGGTCAATATACGCTCCCACCGCTCGATCGGCAAGATGAAAGAACACGATCGATCTGCTAGTATCCCCATCACAAGGTGATATCTCACAAGGCCATGCTTAGTATTAGGAGGAAGCGATGATCGAAGAGAAGGGTAACTACCTAGACCTGCCCGATTTGGGCGAGGTGGACGAGGTGACGATTGTGGAATGGCTGAAGGGCGAGGGAGAGAGCTTCTCTCTCGGCGATGACCTGGTCGAGGTGGAGACGGAGAAGACGACATTCATCGTCGATGCCCCCGCTGCGGGCAGGATCGAGCGCATCCTGCGTAAGGCGGGAGAGAAGGCACGCACGGGTGACCGACTTGCGGAGCTTTCCTCCTGACGATGAAACGAGTTACCCATCTTGCGCTTGGACGGACCGACTATGCGCGGGCCTACGCCCTGCAGCAGGAGCTGCACAACATGCGCTGCCAAGGCGAGATCGGTGATAGTCTGATCACGGTCGAGCATGATCCGGTATTCACCATCGGGCGGAGCGGTTCGCGGGGGAACATCCTCGTATCCGAGCAGGAGAGAGAGCGGGCAGGGATCCCGGTGTATGAGATCGAACGCGGAGGCGACATCACCTATCACGGCCCCGGCCAGCTCGTCTGCTACCCGATCATCGACCTGCGTGACTATGGACGAGATATCAAGCGCTACATCAACTCCTTGGAACAGGCGATGATCGACCTGTGCGCGGATTACGGAGTCGAGGCTACCCGTCGCGCGGGGTATCCTGGCGTGTGGGTCGGGGAGAGAAAGATCGCGTCGATCGGCGTCTCCGTGCGCCACTGGGTAACCATGCACGGCCTGGCGTTTAACATTGATGTGAACAAGGAACACTTTGCCATGATCAACCCGTGCGGCCTACCGATCGAGATGGCCTCGCTCGTCGATCTCGTATCGGATGATCTGTCAATGGGCCGAGTCACTGAGGGGTTGCTGAAACACATGAAATCGATCTTCAGTTGGGATATCGTTGATCAAGAAGCGAGCAAGTACTGGAGGAGTCTAAATGTCTGATCGGCCGGGATGGTTGAAGGTGAGGGCGAATACGATCGCCGAGGCTGAAGGGATGCGCGCGGTGCGTGACGTCCTGGCTAGGCGCAATCTGACCACCGTCTGCCAGGGAGCACGCTGCCCGAACGCAGCCGAGTGCTGGGGTGCGGGGACAGCTACGTTCATGCTCCTTGGAGATGTCTGCACGCGCGCCTGTCGCTTCTGCGCCGTTCCTACCGGGAACCCGCACGGCGCGATCGATGCGGATGAGCCAGCGAGGGTGGCATCGGCCGTTGCCGATCTCGGGTTAAACTACGTTGTCCTGACATCGGTCGATCGCGATGACCTGGAGGACGGAGGAGCGTCACTCTTCGCAGCGGCGATCATGGAGATCAAGGAGCGCTCGCCACAGGTCAAAATCGAGGCGCTCATCCCCGATTTCTCTGGAAATGATGAGGCGTTGCATGCGCTCATCGCGAGTGCTCCCGACGTCATCGGCCACAACATCGAGACCGTGCGGCGGCTCTCACCCGAGCTCCGTGATCCGCGAGCTAGTTACGATCAGTCCCTTCGCGTGCTGGAACGCGTTCTTCAGATCTCACCGGATACGATAACCAAGAGCTCCCTCATGCTCGGCCTTGGTGAGAAACGAGACGAGGTTCTAGAGACCATGCGCGATTTGCGAAGCGTGGGAGTGAGGGCGCTCACGCTCGGCCAGTACCTCCCGCCGTCTCGCTCCGCAGCGCCGCTTGTGCGTTACGTCCATCCCGATGAGTTTGCGTCCCTTGAGCAGGATGCGCGCAATCTTGGTTTCTGCTTCGTTATGTCCGGGCCACTCGTGCGAAGCTCCTACCACGCCGCACGGACAATCACCGCATGCTCCGGCTGATTCTTGACCTAGATCCAACTGACCCCGCGTTCGGCCTTGCACTTGAGGAGGCACTCCTGGAAAGCGTCAAGAACGGCGGAGATGATATCCTCCGCCTGTGGGTGAACGATAGATCCGTCATCATCGGACGGTCACAGTCAGCCAAGAGCGAGGTCGACCTTGATTTCCTGCGCTCCCAATCCATTCCCGTTCTGCGACGGTTGAGCGGCGGTGGAACTGTCTACCACTACCAGGGAAACCTGAATATGTCGTTGTTTCTAAAAGATGGGCGCAATCTCGGCACGCTCAAGGAGACCTACGCCACGATCGGCCGAGCGATCGTGGACGCCCTGTCGCGGGTCGGCATCGATGCAATCGTGGAAGGGAGCGTCATCCTGGTCAACAGAAAGAAGATCGCCGGCGCTGCGCAGGTGAGGCACGGGAAGAGCCTCCTCTACCACACTACACTTCTCATCTATCCATCAGCCATTCCAATGGAAGACCTGCTCCTCGCCATGCAGGACCCTTACAAACCCGCACTCGTCGCGTCCAAGCCGCGTCCGGTCGCCAGCCTGTCGCAGGTATCATTGGGGGTTACATTGGAGAACCTTGTGCGCACGTTGAGCGGTGCAATTGCCCAACTCCTCGGGCAGGACGTACAAGAGGGAAGATACACGAAGGAAGAATTGGAACACGCCTCACAACTGGAGAGTAAAAAGTACACGAGGGACGAATGGAACCTGTCTCGCTAGAGGACAAGCACATCAT
>CAYQFN010000082.1:6272-7524 GCA_964416685.1 uncultured Thermotogae bacterium
ATGATCTTGCGTATCTTGAGGAGAGGCGGATGCTTCCTGCATTGACGCAGCGTGGGATCGGAGGGATTGCCAACTTCGCGCGCATCAAGTGCCTGCACCTACACGCGGCGCACGCGCTTGTCGATGAGAATCCGATCGGAAGAATTGTCCTCGAATCGGTCACTCAGCGCGAGTGCCTACCAGATGAAGTTATCTGCACCTCATTCCACAGCGAAAGGCTTGGATAGCCACATGGTGGTAGTGGGTGGCAAGAAAGAGCAAGAGCACTCTCTAGCAAAGCCGAAGAGAACGCCAAGGAATACGATTCGGAAAGAACAAGACCAGAAAGCACATCTTGGCGATTTTGGTATCGCGATACCTTGGCGTCTTGAGTGAGCCAAAGCGAATGGGGGAGAGGACAGGGCTTTATCCTAGGCAGTCAGGGTTTGTTACCCACTCGAAAAGATAAGGAGCCCTTTTCCCTTTTTCGCGGCATTGGAACACGTCTCAGATGCTCTGGAACTCATCCGTGCAAGAACAACCCTGCTCCTACAGTCGAAAAACGGGTGAGGTTCCTGCTAGCCGGCATGGCATACTTGCCTAAAACCCGAACATAGCGAAAGTTGACAACCGAAACAGGCGTACTATACTCGTGTTGCTATAATAGGCGAAAGAGGACCATGCCAACACTAGTACAAGTCGGGCCATACAGATTTTTCTTCTATGCCGGTGACCGTAATGAGCCGCCTCATGTACACGTTGAACGGGATGATAAGGTAGCAAAGTTCTGGCTCGATCCAGTTAGGTTGGAAGGCAGTAGGGGGCTAAGTGGTAAGGAACTTAATCGCATTCGTAAACTTGTGGAGGAGAATCAAGAGCTCTTCCAGAGGAGGTGGAATGAATACTTTGAAGCCTGAGGTAGTGCAAGAAGTTAGTACGCAGAATATCATGATTACAGAAGATACGCTTACAGTCGAGTTGACCGATGGGCGTTCTATATCTGTGCCGCTCACTTGGTACCCCCGCCTATTGCATGGAACACAGATGGAGCGTAACAATTGGCGACTGATAGGAAATGGGGAAGGTATTCATTGGCCAGAGCTTGATGAGGACATCAGTGTGGAGAACTTGGTGCTCGGACGGCGCTCCGGCGAAAGTCAGCGTTCATTTAAGCAATGGTTAGAGAAGCGAGCAGCCAACAAGGGATGAATCGAAAAGACTCTGTACAGAGATCCCTAAAATGCCTCACAGCCTCCAGAACCGCAGATTCTGG